>CALFOL010000906.1 GCA_937919915.1 uncultured Planctomycetaceae bacterium | reverse complement strand
TAACGCCGGACCTTGCTGCGACGATGCTCCTGGAACGACGAAATCAAGGGCTTACACCCTTGGCGCGCCTGGCGGTGCGCTGACAGAAAACCGAAATCGCTTTCCAACGACTCCCAGTCCCGTTTATGCTATTCCGTATCGTATCCGTGAGTTTCCGATCGAGACGTCAAATGCAACGCCGCTCATTCTTAAATCGCACCGCAGAGTCCTTCGCAGGGCTCGCAGCCGCGGCGATGCTGTTTGAAGAATCGGCGGCCGCAGAAAGCACGGGCGGTGTCGTCGAAGTCCTGCATCATCCGGCGAAAGCAAAACGCGTTATCCAGCTGTTCATGGGCGGAGCCGCCAGCCATGTGGACCTGTGGGATCACAAACCCGCGCTGGAAAAGCACCATGGAGAAGCGTCTGACTTCGGAGAACATGTCGAAGCGTTTCAGAATGGACTCGGCCCATGGATGAAGTCGCCTTTCAAGTTCGCGCCCTATGGCGAATGCGGAAAGATGCTGAGCGACGTCGTGTCACCTCTGGGAGCCTGCGTTGACGACATCGCATTTGTACACAACCTGGTTGGCAAGACGGGCGTTCACAGCCAGGCCACTTATCTGCAGGCCACCGGTTTTCAAAGCCCCGGCTTCCCCGGCATGGGCGCGTGGGTCAGCTACGGCTTAGGAACGCTAAACGAAAACCTGCCGACGTTTGTTGTTCTGCCCGATCATCGCGGCTTCGCCAGCAACGGTCCCAAAAACTGGGCATCCGCGTTTCTTCCGGCGAGCACTCAGGGAACCACAATCTTCCCGCAACGCAAGAATCCGATCGCGGATTTGTTGCCCGAGGCGGACTTCGTCACCAAAGGCAGTGATGCCGCCGGACTGAAACTGCTGCAGCAACTAAACACAAATTACAAAGACGCCAGACAGGGAGATTCCAGACTTGAAGCACGGATTCGCAGTTACGAACTAGCCGCGAAGATGCAATTGAGCGCTCCGGAAGCGTTTGACTTGTCCGGCGAGTCGAAGCAGACAATGCAAATGTACGGACTGGATAATCCGGGGGCCACCTATCCGGACCACATCAACATCCCCGAAGAAATCGAATACTTCGGCCGGAAATGCCTGATCGCTCGACGACTGCTGGAACGCGGCGTGCGTTTTATTCAGATTTGGTCAGGCAACGACAACAGCTTCCCCCGCCGCAACTGGGACAGCCACGAAGACATCGAACGCGACCACAAGCCACTAGCCACAGGAATGGCCGTCGGAACGGCGGCGCTGCTGAAGGACCTCAAGCAGCGCGGATTACTCGAAGACACCATTGTGCTGTGGACAACAGAATTCGGTCGCATGCCTTCGACGCAGGGCAGCAAAGGCCGCGATCACAATCCGTATGTGTTCACCAATTGGATGTGTGGCGGAGGCATCAAACCCGGCGTGACTTATGGTGAGTCTGACGAATGGGGATACAAACCGCTGGATCGTGACAACCCAACTCAGGTGTATGATATTCATGCCACGATCCTGCACCTGCTGGGCATCGATCACAAGCGGCTGACCGTGCGTCACAACGGAATCGACCGCCGACTGACCGACGTCCACGGACACGTCATTCCTGACATTGTGAGTTAGGCGGGAGGCCCGCAGCCCATTCGAGCTACTGCTCGGAATTGGCAGATAATGCGCGTACCGCGTTCACATCAGGACGTTTGCGGCCCAGCCACCAGAAGACGGCAGCAGCGATGCCGCAGGGCACAACTGGTGTGTCTGTGAACGAAACGGTCGCAAACAGGATGCGGCGTATCACAAAACCTCGCGCGAGTGCGCTGGTGCCTTGCCACCAGTTGACCGTGTTGATCAGCAGAAACAAACCTGCTGCCGCCAGGGTCACCGTCAACACCGTCTTTCCCCAACGCCAGGCCAACAATGGGAACTGCGTCGCCATGATGACAGCGGCGGGAATCAGCAGAACCGCAATAGATCCCTGCCAAACAAGCAGTGAACTGATGGGAGGACCACACCCCCAAACACCACAGATCGAATGCTCGGCTCCGAAGACTTGCTGCCACAGCGGCTCCGAGCGCAACAATCCGCCCAGCAGCAACATCCAGATCAATAGCCACCCAGGGCGGCGAACGTTGGACGCCTGCCGTAACTGAACCTGGAGACTATCTGGCGGCAACGGCGTTGGGTTTTCCGATGGCATACAGGTGCTTCTCGCCACGAATAAACAGCTGTCCATTCGAAATGGCAGGCGATGCAAAAGCGAATTCACCGAGTGGATTTTCGTGAACAACGTTCAACTTCTCATCCGGCGAAACCAGCTTTGTGATGCCGTCGTCAGCCAGAAAATACACCAGGCCGTTCGCCACAATCAGCGACGCGCTATAGTGCATTCCCAGGCGATCCTGCCAAAGGCGATCCCCGCTTTCAGTGTCGAAACAATTCACAGTGCCACGATCGTCAGCGACAAACAAATGCTTGCCCAACACAACCGGCGACGGGACATAACACTTCGCCAGAGTGCTGTGCCATTCGACGTGCGTTTCCGTGACATCTTCCTTGCCATCAGGACGGATCCCCAGGACATGGTGCGTTGGGAAACCGGCCGCCATGTAAAATTTGCTGCCGTCAAAAACCATAGACGCAACGAACTGTTCGGTTGGACCGTCGACTCGCCACAGCTGTTTACCTGTCATTGGGTCCAGACTGACGACGCGTTTGCTGCCCGACATCACCATTTGTGTTCTGCCATCGATCTTCCTGATCAGAGGCGTGCAGTAACTGCGTGTCTTGTGTTCTCGAGGCGTCGTCCATACGGTCTTGCCCGTCTTGCGGTCCAGGGCGACGACATAGGAGTTGCCGTCGTGGTCGCCGTTGACAATCAACAGGTTCTCATGAATCACGGGGGAGCTGCAGAATCCATGGACGCTGGTGAATTCACCAGGATTCGCGGCCCATAACTGATTGCCGTCGAAGTCGTAGGCCGCAACAAGAATTTCGCCAGTCGTCGTCGGGCGCGGCGTGCCAACGTTTTGCGCGGGAACTTCGCGACCATCCGTCACCAGGAAAGAAACGTAGATCGTTTTGCCGTCAGTTGCCGGCGTCCCGGAAGCGAAGCTGTTCAGGCGATGTTTGGTTTCCAATGCCGATTCAACCACTGTCTCTTCCCACAGCGTCTTCCCGGTGGCACGGTCCAGGCAAATCAGGACGCGACGTTTTTCTTCTTCCAGGCAACTCACCAGAAAGATGCGGTCTTCCCAGATCACTGGCGATGCATGTCCGACTCCGGGCACAGGAACTTTCCAGGTGATGTTCTCACCGGTTTCGCCGTTCCAGTTTGTAGGAACATTTGTTTCCGCCGAAGAACCGTCTCCACGAGGCCCACGCCAGCACGGCCAGTTTTCAGCGTGGCATTGTGTGGCTTCCAGAATGAACACAAGAAGTATCAAACTGCGGAAGAAGTTAGTCATGAGTTGATCCGGTGGGAAAGACTGGTGGGGGTAGGTACAGATTGCCACAAGTTGTTCTTTGCTGCGACGACTGCGGCCCGCTATTCTGACGAACAATGCCTCGCTCGCCAAACGACTTTCGAAAGCCTGCCTGATTGAAAAGCCGCCAACGTGCCTTCCGGTTCCTTGCGGTGCTGTTGGGTCTGTCTGTATTTGCGATTTTTGAAGCCACGTGTCGTCTGACAGGTTGGGGAACCGCTGTTCCCGTCAGTGCGTTCGAGGAATTCGGTGCTGCGCGGCTGTTGTTCACGCTGGATTCGGATGCGGGTGAATACCGGGTCGCTGACAACCGGCGGCTGTATTTTGCGGAAGAGTCCTTTCCGGCCGTTAAGTCGGCGAATGTGCGGCGCATCTTTCTGCTCGGTGGCTCCACTGTACAGGGTCGACCATTTTCGATCCCGACCTCCTTCGGCACCTTTCTGGAAATTGCTCTGAAGCATGCAGATCCTGATTCCGAATGGCAGGTCGTGAATTGTGGAGGCATTTCATACGCCAGTTATCGGCTATTGCCGATGGTGCGAGAATGCGTCCATTATGAACCGGATCTGTTTATTATCTGTACGGGACATAACGAATTCCTGGAATGCATGACTTATGCCGCAGTCATTTCTGCGTCGTCAACGCTCAAACAGACACACAGTTGGCTGGACGCGTTACACAGCGTTCGATTAATGCGGCACATCATTCAGCCGGTACCAACAGCAGCACAGAATGACGTAACCGTACTGCCTGACGAAGTGGATGCGATGCTGGATCACCAGGGCGGTCTGGACGTCTACACACGACAGGCTTTGTGCAGAGACGACATCGCGACTCAGTTCCACCGCAATCTCCAGGAGATGGTGGACGTATGTCGAGGCCATGGCGTGCCGCTGGTGTTCGTTTCTCCGGCTTCGAATCTCGGTGACTGTCCACCATTCAAATCGCAATTCGGCGATGTCATTGACGCGGAAACGCAGCAGGAAATTACTAACCAGCTGCAGCTGGCCAGCCAGCTGCAGAAAGACGACCTACGAGGCAGTATTCCGTTGCTGAAGTCGATCGTGGAACGGGACCCTGCCTTCGCGTTCTCATGGTATCAACTGGGGCGCTCCTATCGCATGGTCAACCGAATCGACGAAGCGAAGGCCGCTTTTGTGCACGCCCGCGACGCAGACATCTGTCCGCTGCGAATGACTTCAGCGCTTGAGAAACAACTTCTGCGAGTTGCGACGGAAAACGATCTGCCATTGGTTAATCTGCAGTCATTCATGGAACGTCACTGTCGTGATGGAATCGTGGACAACAGTGTACTGGTGGATCATGTGCATCCATCGTTCCGCAGTAATCAGCAAATCGCACTGGAGTTGATCGAAAAACTGTCACTCAGCAAGCGGGAGGACTGGCAGGCAGCGGCTGAAGCCGACTTCGACGCGCATCTGCAATCTCTGGACGATTTGTATTTTTTAGGCGGCCGACGAACATTGCGAAGTCTGCAAGCCTGGGCGGCTGGGCGAGGCGACGGTCCACCTCTGGATTCGCCAAAGCCGTGATTCAGGGGAACGCAAATCCCGTAGAGTAAGCGACTCGCTTGCTCATCCGCCTGTCAATAAGAACCGTTCTTTGAACAAGCCTCGTCACCTGTCTATTCGACGCTCTGCAACCACAACGCCCTAAATCACGCCGGCAGGAATCCACTTGACGAATCGAATCGCAGCATTGGCAAAACGTGATTTCACGGCGAAAGCAAGTGCAGTCAGAAAGTTGCCAACACGCGAAGTACGACACTCGGAGAGTGACGACTACTTTCGCCTCCGTGGTTTTGCCGAACACGGGCGTCTCGGTTGAGCTTCCGCACAACTTGTGTCATTCTGCGCAGTAAGGGCCTGCTCGGCAGCCCCCCCCAGTCAAATCTCAGAAGCCTGCCAAACACAAATCGGAGAATCGCGATGAAGAAAATGGTTTATTTTTTTGCGGCGGCGGCGGCGGCGCTTATGTGTTCCGCTGTGACATCCGCAGCAGAATTTGGTCTGAAGCCAGGAAACCCGGAAATTAAATCGGCCAACTCACTGGCATTTGGGCCGACTGATGTGCTGTTCGTCGGGGATACGAAGTCGGCCACGGTTTTTGCGATCTCGACGGGCGACACCGAAGGAGATGCATCGAAGGCCACTGTTGAAGTCAGCAACATCGGGGTCAATCTGAACGACATGTTTTCCGGGCCGACCACAATTAACGACCTGGTGGTGAATCCCACGACTGGAACCGTATTCGTCGCCTGCGAAACAAAAGGCCGCCCTTCGATCGTGAAGATCACTGAGGGCGGAAAAAGGATACACCGGATCAGTCTTAACGACGTCCTCTATTCCAGCGTCGTCCTTGCGGATGCACCAGAGGACAAAGTGACCGGCGAAGGACGCCGCAAACGCAACAATCGCGCCGATGCAATTACAGACCTTGCTTTCTTTGAAGGCAAACTTCTGATCTCAGGTCTCAAAACACTTGGCTCTCCTTCGAGTGTTCGTGAACTGGACTTTCCATTTGTGAAATCAGACAAAGGGATCGGCGTACAGATTTATCACGCGGCTCATGGCAAAGAAGAAGACACTTCTGCCATGCGAACATTCGTCCCACTGATGATCGACGGCAAACCGAACCTGCTGGCTGCTTACGTTTGTACGCCGCTGGTAAAGATCCCTCTGGATGCACTTGAGTCGGTCGGTGGAAAGGTGAATGCAACAACCGTTGCTGAGCTGGGGAATCGCAACAAACCGCTGGACATGATCAGCTACGAAAAAGACGGTGCAGAGTTTCTACTGCTCAGCAATTCCGCTCGCGGCGTGATGAAAATTTCGACGGCGGGGCTGAAGGAAAACAAAGGACTGACAGAGCCTGTTCGAGGTGGCGGCACCGCAGGTCAGGGGTTTGACAGTGTTGAATCGATGAATGGTGTCGTGCAGATGGATAAGCTGAACGATACCCACGCTGTCGTGCTGATTGATAACAATGGATCGCTGGACCTGAAGACGGTTGCTCTGCCGTAACCGGCAAGCTTTCGTACGAGATTGGCAACGAGCCCGGCTTCCGATGGAAGTCCGGGCTTGTTTCGTTTTCGGGGTGAAGAAGACGTTGGGTACGCCGATTAGTTAGACAGGTGACTGGAAACTGGTCTTTTTAGCCGATGTTGACCGAAGGATGAGCAAGCGGGTCGCTTACTCTACTGCGGATAGACAAATCGGTGGAGTTCATGTGTCTGGTACAGGGACAGCAACCTTGAGCAAGTAACGAAAGCCGACGCGATGTATCCGTTTCCGACAACACTTTGGGACTCCTGCGTTTGGACGTGGAGTGGTTCATGCACCTTCCTTGTGATTCTAATCGGCGTTCTGATCTATTTTGCCCGTCGTTGTGCAGTCAGCGGTATCGCTGGTTTTTTGTGGGCGATTGTCACCTGCACACTGATGTTTGCGCTTCTGTTGGCTTCGCCGTGGAACATGTTTCGCGGTGGTACACTGTGGACGCCGACACTACTGCTGGTGACCGTAGTCGTGGCGGTCGTCGGACATGTCTGGCAACAACGCGTCTCCTGGAAGAACGGCAAGCCCGCCCGCGTCGGCGCATTCCTGGGGTGGGTAGTCGCGATTCTGTTTCTCGGACTAAACAGCCCGAAACTTGACGGAGCGCGTGAGGCCGCTCCACGCACTCAGTGCAAAAACAACCTGAAGCAACTGGGCCTGAGCCTGCACACCTACCACGACGTGTTTTCTTCGTTTCCTGCCGCCGCCGGTACGAAGCCTCCCGTGTCTTGGCGCGTGCTACTGTCGCCGTATCTTGACAAGAACAACATCTTGAGTCGGTATGACGTCGGCGCAGAATGGGACTCGGAAACCAACTGGCCGTTGCAAGCAGAGCGACGACCGATGTTCGAATGTCCGTCACGGCCAATCAGCGTCGATGATCAACAACGCTTCCTGACGTCTTACCTCGCCATCGCCGGCCCCGGAACGGTTTTCGACGGGGCAGAGGGTAAAACCATCCGTGATATTCGAGACGGTACCACAAACACGTTGATGATCGCCGAAGCCTGCGGGACGAATGTCATCTGGACTGATCCTCGCGATCAGCTGGTGGATCAGGTTCCGCTATCGATCAACGCGCCAGGCTCGGCACCCGGACAGTCACCCGGCTTGATGTCGTCGTACCATCTGGGCGGGGCGCAGGCGCTGCTGGCGGATGGGTCGGTTCGTTTTGTTAGTCAAAACATAGACCCCGTCGTTTTGAATTCTTTGATCACGCGTTCCGGTGGCGAGACGATCAGCGAGTGGTGGTAGTGCGCCTGTGACGGCGTTTCAACGGGCCTGGCACAAACCCATCATCCCACGCAACCGCCCGCCGAGGCGTCTCGGCCTAGTCGTTGACTTTGGTTTCGAGGAAGCGGGCGAGTTTGTGGAAGTCGCTGCCATGTTCGATAAAGCGAACGACCGTGACCAGTGTGACCGGGTCGACGAGTTGTTCGAATTTTACGAAGTGCAGGTCCAGTTGGCCCGACACTGACACCATGACTCCGTTGAGCTGCTCTTCACACAGCGCGCGGTAGGCACCCACACCAAGCTGGCTGCCGAGCAGAACGTCGAATGCGTGCGGTCGAGCACAGCGGGATTCGTAGCCGAGCTGCAGACCGGTGATCTTCTTCTTTTTGCCGGTTTGCTTTTCGAACTCTGCTGCCACGCGTCTGGCAAACATCTTCCCAAGGTCCACGTGAGCAACAGAAATGTGGCCGTGGTCGTCGCGAGGAATATCTTTCAGAACCTCGTCTGACAGAAATTCTGCCAGGCCTTCTGCCAGGACAATCACACCGTATTCCTTGCCCTGTTTTTCGTCGCGGTAACGAATCATTTTGACCATTTTGGCGACGACTTTATCGATGTCCATGATCTTGCGTTTCGATGTCAAATCCGCCGTCAGCAGGTCGCCGGTCATGTCTTCAACGCTGAGTACCATGTTGGCTTCACCAGAGATCGCGGCACCATAGGCCAACCAACCGGCACTGCGGCCCATGCTTTCGACCATAAAGTACGCTCGACTGGCTTCAGCGTCCGCATGCAGGTTGCGGATTTCTGTTCCCAGAGTTTCCACAGCGGTGAAGAAACCGAAAGTGAAGTCGATTCCGCTGTAGTCGTTGTCGATCGTTTTGGGAACGTGA
Source organism: uncultured Planctomycetaceae bacterium (assembly GCA_937919915.1). Taxonomy (GTDB): domain Bacteria; phylum Planctomycetota; class Planctomycetia; order Planctomycetales; family Planctomycetaceae; genus Fuerstiella. The sequence goes on along the minus strand of CALFOL010000906.1, from coordinate 10,014 downwards.
ACGACAGGAATCTTCGCGCTGCCTTCGGGCAACGAGTCCTGATACAGCTTGAACTTGTTGGCGGTTTTCAAAGTATCATCGCCACCGATTGAGACCAGAGCGTCTACGCCCAGCGATCGCAGACCTTCGTAGGTTCGCTTCAGTGGAGCAACTTTTTCTGCGTCCTGAATGTGATCGGGGCTGCTCACAAACTTGCCCGGGTTCGATCGCGCGGTGCCGATCACGATGCCTTCTTTGCTGCGAGTTCGACGCAGCATTTTTTCGTTGAAGTTGATGAAATCTTTGCCTTCGACCAGTGGCTTGTCTGCACTGTAATCGATGAGGCTGGAGTATCCGTGCTTGATACCGACGACTTCAACGCCGTTGTTCAGGCAGGAAATTGCACAGGTGGAGATGACGGAGTTAGCGCCTGGGGCAGGACCGCCTGAGAACAACAAAGCAACTTTTTTGATACCGTGAGACATAAGTTTCGATTCTGAAGAATGGCCGAATTGAGTGAAGTGGAAACAGGTGCCGCCGATCCAGGCGCGGCAGGAAACATGGTTCGCCGATTCTCACGAACCAACGTCATTCAGGAACCTAACGGCGGTAACATCACTGGATGTCTCTCCGAGACTACCATGTGCGTTCGACGAACGTCGTGTCGACAGTGCCTTTGACAAACTCGGCGTTGTTGAACATCTTCTTGGCCAGTGGCAGCGTCGTCTTGATGCCTTCGACCGTGAATTCCCGCAGGCAACGTTTCATGCAGGCGATCGCTTCTTCGCGAGTCGGTCGATGCACAATCAGTTTGCCAATCATCGAGTCATAGTACGGGCTGATTGTGTAGCCTTCGTGAACGTGCGAATCAAATCGCACACCAAGTCCACCCGGTTGGCGCAGTTTTGTAATCGTGCCAGGGCTTCCTCGGAAGTCGTTTTCCGGATCTTCTGCGTTGACTCGTAATTCGATCGCAGAGCCATTGCAGGGAATTTCTGCCTGCGTGAACGGCAGTTTTTCGCCCGCAGCTATCAGAATCTGCTGCTTGATCAGGTCGATACCAGTCACCATTTCGGTCACGGGATGTTCAACCTGGATTCGAGCGTTGACTTCGATGAAGTAGAAGTTGAAGTCTTTGTCGACGATGAATTCCACCGTGCCTGCGTTTGTGTAGCCAGCCCCTTTGACCAGACGGACGGCGGAGTTACAAATGTTCTGGCGAACTTCTTCCGGCAGGTTTGGAGCCGGACTTTCTTCGATCAGCTTTTGATGCCTTCGCTGCATCGAACAATCGCGTTCCCACAGATGCACAACGTTGCCGTGCGTGTCTGCCAGGATTTGGACTTCGACGTGACGCGGACGTTCAACGTATTTTTCCAGATATACGCCGGCGTTGTTGAATGCCTTTTCTGCCTCGGCGGACGCGGCTTTCAAACCGGCTTTCAGAGAGACGTCGTTGCCGGCGACCCGCATGCCTTTGCCGCCACCGCCCGCCGTCGCTTTGATGAGTACAGGATAGCCGATTTCGTTGGCGATTCTGACTGCTTCATCGACATTATCGACGAGACCATCGCTGCCTGGAACGCAGGGCACGTTGGCACTCATTGCGATCTGTCGAGCGCTGATTTTGTCGCCCAGCTGCGCCATCGCCTGGTGCGGTGGGCCGATGAATTCGATCTTGCAGTCGCGACACACTTTGGCAAAGTGGGCGTTTTCTGCCAGGAAACCGTAGCCTGGATGGACGGCCTGCACATTGCCGATTTCGGCCACGCTGATCAGTCGGTTGATCAGCAGGTAGCTGTCCGTCGCCGCCGCCGGGCCAATGCAATAGGCTTCGTTGGCAAGCTCAAGATAGTGAGAGCCACGATCGGCTTCACTGAAAACGGCGACGGAATCGATGCCCAGTTCGCGACAGGCACGAATGATGCGCAGAGCGATCTCGCCACGATTGGCAACTAAGATGCGTTGAAACATAAATGGGCTTCTTCAAACGGCAAACGAGTGCCAGCTGAGTCGGGCGTTCCGGAGAAAATAAGGTTCTCGGGCTTACGCAGGTTCAATCCGGAACAGCGGCTGACCGAATTCTACCGGGTCGCCATTTTCGACGAGTACTTCGACAATTCGACCTGCCTTCTCTGCAGGGATCTGATTGAAGACCTTCATCGCCTCGATAATGCACACGGTGGTGTCCGCCTTCACCAGGTCTCCGACAGAAACGAACACCGGCTCTTCCGGAGTTGGCGACGAATAAAACGTGCCGACTGTTGGAGAGTCGATGGTGATCCCCTTCGGCGCCGGGGGAGCCTCTGCCGCAGCAGGAGTCATTGCCTGTGGCGCGGCAACTGGTGGTGCGGCAACTGGTGGTGGGCCGTAGTGCACATGTTTCGGCCCGCGACGGACCTTCCATGACTCCCCATCTTTAGTCAGATTGGCCTCAGTTACATCGAACTTCTCCATCAGCTGAAGAAGCTTACGAAACCGATCCAGATCGAAGTTTGGTTCGTTGTCTATTGGTTTTGCCATAATAATTCGGTTCCGACACAGCGGAGAACGCTTCGCATGATGTTGAGTTTAATGTCGTCCGGTAGAAGTTGCTGACGATAGCAAGCACACCGGAATCGGCGGCTTTCCGAGACCTCGCAGCCGCGCCAGAGTCGCACACTTTCCCGAAGAATCGCGAGTTATGCAAGGAATTCCACGATTGCATCGTCGAATTCGCGAGGAACGGAGGTCAAAACCTCATGACCGTCATTTGTTACCAGAATATCGTCTTCGATGCGCACTCCAAACTTACCGGGCAGATAAATCCCTGGTTCGACAGTGACAACCATGCCAGGTTCCAATTCCTGCTCAGACAGAGGACTCATTCTGACCGATTCGTGAATTTGCAGCCCGAAACCATGCCCCAGCCCGTGGCCGAAGTATTTTTCGAAGCCTGCATTCGCAATGATTTTTCTGGCGATGGCATCAACAGCTTTGCATTTGGCACCTGGCTTGATGGCAGCGATGGCCTTCTGTTGAGCCTTCAACACAGTTTCATACACGGTTCGCATTTGCTTTGTGAACTTGCCAGTGATGAACGTTCGCGTGATGTCGCTGCGATAACCAGAACTGGTTGCGGCACCCCAATCGACCAACAGGATGGACGATTCGCTGACTCGCCGATCACCGGCATGAGCATGTGGTAGCGCTGCGGTCGGGCCGACACCAACGATCGGCTCAAACCCTGTGCCTGCCGCACCAAAGCTGCGCATGGCAGCTTCCAGAATGTAGCGGATTTCACGTTCGGTCTGATCCGGTTGCAGGCTACTGCGAACCACGCCGATGCCGCGTTCTGCCATGTAGACAGCCGCACGGATCTGCTCGAGCTCCCACTTGTCTTTGACTTCTCGAAGGCGCTCCGTCAGGCCACCGGTCGCCACGAGGTCAGCGGTCTTTACCTTCGTGACAAGTGCAGCATGCTGAGCCACGCTGAGATGAGAAGCTTCGAAACCAACGTGTTTCGTCTTAGCTTTTCGAATCACGTCGGCCGCTGCGTCATCAATCAACTTCCGCGCGTCTCGAATGTCGACGTCCAGGCCGCTGCATTCGTTTGCGATCTGAGTTGTGTATCGACTGTCACTGATCAGGACAGTTGCGCCACTACTGATAAACAACCAGCTTGAATCACCAGTGAAGCCAGTCAGATAGCGAATATTGGATTCGCCCGTCACCAGCAGTCCGTCAAGTTCCAATGCCTTAAAAGCGCGGATCAGCCGTGAGCGACGTTGAGTATAGTTGGGGCCGGACATCTTGCTTTGTCTCCTGATAAAAGAATCAGGTCAACAATAGATTGCCGAGTCCACACAGGCCAGAGCGCGGAGCCAATTCTCTTTATCGCGAATGGCTCAGAACGAGCGACGCGTTGGTGTTTTGAGTGCCGGAGCGTGCGTCGAAAACAGCATTGGCACCTGCTGACCACAATGTGGACAGGGCACAGTGAAGTGGCTGGTGACGCGAGTAATGGCGGGAAGTTCGGGGTTGGCCAACGTCAGATTTCCCAGGCGATCAAAGGCGAATGCAGAAGTGCCACGCGTTACCATCGCGAAGCGATCTACTGATTCACGATTTGTGGTCGGTCGAACCAACATCGATTGTCCGTCACCATCGGTGACAAGGGCCACCACAGAATGATCAGGGGTCAGTTTCAGTCGTGACGCAGCAGCAGGCACATAGCCGACACGCAGCCAACTGCCGTCAGCACTCACAGATACAATCTCGCCTGATCGCAGCAGCACAACAGCACCCAGACCATCAACTGCAATATCAGTCGGTATCCCTTGCAGACGGATCGCTTTTTGCTGAGTGCCAGTCGAATCCAGCAGGATCACGTCACCGGTTTTGGGGTTGGCCGTCCAGATGTTACCAATTGCATCAACGCCAAGTCCGGCTGGCTCAAACGACAATTCACACACGTCTTCGCGAAAGCCTGTTTCAAGCAACCGAACAATTTGACCTTTGCCGTCGTCTCTTAGAAGAGCATGTACACCGAATGATCTGGAGTCAGCGACTCGAACAAGACCATCGAGTTCTTTGCCAAGGATGCTGGTTTCGTCGACAGCATCGACTCGAAACACCATTTTGCCAACTTTATCGGCGACAAGCGTGTCTCCAGAGGCAGCGACCACAACATCAGTCGGGTGAATGACTCGCACGGCCAATCGCTGGATGACGGGTGCAGAGCGGACAACGATCAGCGAGTGTTGGTGATCGTCAGCAAAGGCTGAAGACGAGGCAATACAGAGTGCAAGAAGAAATTGACAACATCGCCGCGTCACAATCTTTCTCCTCGGGGTGAAACTACTGAAGTTGGTAATCGCGAGACACTGCTACAGATTGTCACCCGCAGGGGCATCTCCGTCAATCAATTGTCTACATCACATACGTTTTTCAAAAAGGAAACCTGTGTGGGTTTCGGTCGTTTAGTTTCAGAAAACACAAAATGGCCATTAACGCGTTTACAGCAATAGGCTTATGTCGTTTGGACTCATATTTCGGACAGAATGCGGAATCGGCGTCATCCCGATTCAGTCGGAACTCGTTTGACATGACGCGACTGAATTCATTGACAATTGCCCGCCTTTCCTGCCACCATTAACAACGGTCGTTACAGCCACCAAGAGCCCATCATGCCAGCCAGTGAATCCGACAAAGAGCTCGTCTATCGAATTCGTCAGGGAGAACCTGAGGCGTGGCAGGACTGCATCGACCAGTTCGAAGGTCGGTTGCTGGCATTTGCCAGAAGTCGTTTGAACGAAAAGAGTTCCGCAGAAGACATTGTGCAGGAAACCTTTATGGGATTCCTCAAAGCGCTACCGAACTACGACGAAAACACACCACTTGAGTCCTGGTTGTTTTCGATCGCAGCCCACAAACTGATCGACGCCATGCGACGCACGGGTCGCCGGCCCACTGTCCCGTTGTCTGTACCAAATTCGCAGGGGGACGCCGGTCGAGAGCTCAGTGGCGGGGGGCGGGCAGCTTCCAGCATGATGCGAAGTCACGAACAATCGCATGCTGAGTCCGGTGTGGTTGAAGAATGCCTTCAGGAGTTGATTTCCGGCTTCAAAAAGAGCGGATCGTGGGAGCGGCTGCAGTGCGTGGAGCTGATTTTTGTGTTGGGCTGGCCCAATAAGCATGTTGCCACGCGATTGAACCTGACTGAGCAAGCGGTTGCCAACCATAAGTTTTTTGTGGTCACCAAGCTGAAAGATGTGGCCAAAAAGGCTCGGCTGCAGAACGTGAACCTGGCGGGAATGGGCCTGGAATAGGATCTGGTCTCGCAAACCAGGCACTTTTGACGGTCATTTTGGGTGCCTGTTTTGGGACGGATGTCGATCGTGCCGCTCACGCGGGAGGGTGACTGACCGATTCCCTTGTGCAAACCGTCGATCCTGGCCATGAACGACTTGTCAGGTGGCAGAGACCACGGTACGATCCGCGGTTCGATTTTCCACGGGTTTCCTGAAGCGCTCGAGCGTTTGCAGTGCGACGGCACTATCGCTCGCGGGGTAAGCCCTTTGGTAACAGTGTTTTACGGTTTCCGAATCTACCGCGAACGTAATTCACTGACACGCCATTTCTATGGTTCTGTTCGTTTTTTCATCTGGCTGATTTTGTGTTCGAAGGCATCACAGAAAATTTGACATCCGCCTTTTCGGCTTTTCGGGGAACCGGAAAGATCACGGAGGCGAATATACACAACGGGATGAAGCAGGTCCGCAAGGCACTGCTTGAAGCCGATGTTGCGTTTGATGTTGTCAAAGATTTCATCGAAAAAATCACAGCTCAGGCAATCGGTGCGGACGTCCTGAAATCACTGAAGCCCGATCAGCAGATCGTGAGCATCGTGCATCAGGGCCTGATTGACTTGATGTCCGGCGATCATTCGCTGCCCATCAAGGCTCAGGGCCAAACGATTATTATGATGTGCGGTTTGCAAGGGAGTGGTAAGACAACCACAAGCGGCAAGCTCGCTCGGATGCTGATGGAAAACGGCCATAAGCCGTTGCTGGTTGCAGCGGACTTACAGCGTCCTGCGGCGATCGAACAGCTGAAAGTCATCGGCGCGCAGGTTGGTTGCTCGGTTTACTCAGAAGATCCCACAAAAAGCGACCCTGTTCAGGTTTGCCGCAATGGCGTCAAGCAGGCGAAGGCTGAAGGGGCCACAGTCGTTATCCTGGATACCGCGGGCCGGTTGGGGATCGACGAAGAACTCATGAAAGAGTTGCAGCGAATTGACAGCCGGGTGAATCCCGACACCTGTCTGTTCGTGTGCGACGCGATGACTGGCCAGGATGCCGTCAATAGTGCCAAAGCATTCAACGATGCGTTGGAACTGGATGGAGTCATTCTCACCAAAATGGACGGTGATACTCGTGGTGGTGCGGCACTGAGTGTGCGCGCTGTCACAGGCGTACCGATCAAGTTTGTGGGTGTCGGCGAGCAACTCGACCGCCTTGAGCAGTTTCATCCTGACCGTATGGCGGGACGAATTCTGGGCATGGGCGATGTGTTGTCTCTTGTTGAGAAAGCTCAGCAGGCGTTCGACGAAGATGAGATGCTGGCCCAGCAGGAGAAAATGCAGAAGGGCAAGTTCACGCTGGATGATTTCCGCAAGCAGATGCGGCAGATCAAAAAGCTGGGCTCCATGACGGAAATCATGAAAATGATCCCGGGTATGGGTAAAGTTGTCGATCAAATGGGAGACGCGAACCCGGAAGGCGACATGCTGCGAATTGAAGGCATCATTAACTCAATGACGCTGGATGAGCGTAATAACCCGGACAAAATTGATCGTAGTCGTCGTAACCGAATCGCGAATGGAAGCGGGGTTCAGCCGGCTGAGGTCAATAAATTGCTCAAGGACTTCAGTTCCATGGGCAAAATGATGCAGGACATGTCTAACATGGGCCTGAAAGATCGCATGCAGGCGGTCAAGCAGATGGCGGATGGGGGCATGATGAATCCGGGAGCAGATATTCGCGAACGGAAGTTGCGAAGTAAGCGAGGACCGGTGGATTCGCTCGAAATGCGTAAGAAAGAGAAGAATAAACGTAAAGCCGCAATGAAAGCCAAGAAACGTAACCGAAAAAACTAGGCATTCATAATGCGGCGTGTCGCCGGAGTCGCAAGACTTTTGGTTGCCCGAAATCAGTGGGCCACCTGAACTCCAGCGACACAATCAATCAATCAGTCAGTCAGTTATTTTGTTTGAGGCACAGCCTCTTTGGGAGTCGTTAATGTCAGTTCGAATTCGAATGAAGCTAATGGGACGCAAACACCGTCCTTTTTATCGCATTTGCATCATGGACCGTCAGCGTGCGCGTGACGGTAAGGCGATTGAGGAAGTCGGTTTCTACGACACTTCTGTTGCCGACAAGTCCAAGCGAGTCAGCTTGAACATGGAACGTGTGGATTATTGGCTGTCTGTCGGCGCTGAGCCTTCAGAAAAGGTCAATGCCCTGATCCGCAACGTGAGAAAAGGCAACTGGGGTACGGCTGCTGCTCCTCCGCCGATGTTGGCTCCAAAGGCTCCTGAGCCGGAACCAGTAGCCGAAGCAGCTCCGGCAGAATCAGCCGAAGCTCCGGAAGCAACCGAAGTAGCACCAGCCGAGGGTGGCGAATAGTCGTTTCCATTGGCTGCCGAACTTTGGTTTGGAATCCCAATTGAAACAGGTTTAATCTCATGCGGTTCGACGTTCTGACACTGTTTCCGGAGCTGTTCTCGAGTTATCTCGGGCAAAGCATCCTGAAACTGGCCATTCAACGTGGACTCGTTGACGTTCAAACACACAACTTTCGCGACTATTCAACGGGCAAACACAGTCAGGTGGACGACAAACCATTTGGTGGTGGCCCCGGAATGTTGTTGATGTGTCCGCCGGTTTTCGATTGTGTTGATTCGGTGGTTGCGGAAGACGACAAGCCGGCAAAGCTGATCATGATGAGTCCTCAGGGACGAACTCTGGATCAGTCACTGGTAGAAGAGCTCGCTCAGGAAGAACGACTGGTAATAATGTGTGGCCGATACGAAGGGTTCGATGATCGAATCCGGGAAGGCCTGCAGCCGATGGAGATTTCGGCTGGCGACTTCATCTGCAATGGTGGAGAAGTGCCAGCCATGCTGCTGATTGATACGGTGATCCGTCTGATTCCAGGCGTGCTCGGCGACGAAACCAGCAGTCGTTATGATTCGTTCAGTAATGCTGGATTATTAGAACATCCGCAGTACACGCGGCCTCGGGAGTTTCGAGGAATGGCGGTGCCGGAGATCTTGCTGAGTGGAAATCATGAAGCCATTGCGAAATGGCAACATGAACAGAGTTTGAAACGAACGGCGGAAAGAAGGTCTGACCTTCTGAAATAGATGATAACGCGTGGCCGAACTCACCAGAGTTTGGTGACAAAATCAGTAGAGCTTTTGGTTGAGGTCATGCCTCAAAGGAACCCGATCGATGAGAAATAAACTTCTGGACATTGCAGAAAAATCAAGTCTGCGCGAAACGCCTTTGAACTTCGCAGTGGGCGATACAATTGAAGTGCATACGCGAATTCTTGAAGGCAGCAAAGAGCGTATTCAGGTCTTCACCGGAGTCGTGCTGGCAAAGCGCGGTTTTGGCATGAGCGAAATGTTTACTGTGCGACGAATTGTCGCTGGTGAAGGTGTCGAACGAACATGGCCAACCAACTCGCCAAAGATCTCACACATCGAGATCGTCCGACACGCGCGCGTTCATCGTGCGAAGCTGTTCTACCTGCGGGAACGAACTGGTAAAGCGACACGACTTCGCGAACGCAAAGCCAAAGCGTGGGAAATTGACCCGAACGCGAAGAAGAAATAGACCGCTCTTTTGCTGGCGAATTCTTCGAATAGCTGGCAACGACTGATCGGTTGACGCACAATTGGCGATGGTCTGAACCTCGGGTTCCTCAGACTATCGCTTTTTCGCTGCGCCATGAATTGTTTCACCCGACGCCAGAGCCGAGGAAATTCTCGCCTCGCTGTTGGCATCGCGCTAAACGACTTCTCAATAGATGGGATGCTCTCTCTATGAAACGCTTTCTGCACAAGCTGCTCGGCGACAAAGGCGAACGAGCAGCGGCGCGATTTCTGAAACGCCTGGGTTTCAAAATTCTGGCGAAGCAGTACCGCGACCAGAAGGGTGAAATCGATATCGTTGCGATGGACGGTTCGCAGATCGTATTCGTGGAAGTGAAGACTCGGCAGTCCACCGAAAACGGGCAACCGTACGAAGCCGTCGATATTCACAAACAGCGCAAGTTGACGACATTGGCTTTGTCGTGGTTGAAGAAGCACAAGCGACTGGAGCAGTCTGCAAGGTTCGACGTGGTTTCGATCGTGTGGCCGGGCGACACCACAGAGCCACAGATTCGACACTTCATTAACGCCTTTGAGGCGACTGGGCGCGGGCAATTCTATAGTTAGTGGGTGTCCCGAAAGTGTCTCTGGTTTGTGATGATCGGGCGGAAGTG
>CALFOL010000905.1 GCA_937919915.1 uncultured Planctomycetaceae bacterium | reverse complement strand
GGCACGACGCCGGTTTTTGTTGTGGTGAGTTCCCCTGCGGAAACGGTGGGAGAGTGTGCCATGAAGTTCGTCTTTGTGGTGGGAGTAAGCAGAGATGATCTGGAATGTGATCACATTGCCGAACGAACACAGTGACAACGTGAATTAGGCTGCGATCATGACAAGACAACCGTTGTCAGGCAACCCAAACGCCCACAGCCATTTCCAGGGTGCGCTCTTAGATTTCTGTTTCATTGCATTGGGTGGTCGGCGATGGAACGACCGTGCGAGTGAAACTCCAGGGCGGCTTGTTGATTTAGTCGCGGAGCGCCGGCATGTGCCAAATCTCCATATGTCGCCGCTCCGCGACCAAATCAACAACTCCGGGGCTTCCTTCGCACCGCTGTTCAGCCACCCAAAAACACTTGCATAAGCCCCGCGGATAGCGACCGCGGGGCTTGTGCAACAAGACCTGCTTTTTCTTGCGGCAGGACTTATCCATTTTCGTAGCGCCCAGTGGCTCTCGCATCCGCCGCCGCTCCTGGATTTTTTTGGGCAGAGTCGACAGGACTCGCTGCGACCGCTGAAGCCCGTTCTGAGAGGCCACTGCGGCTGTCATTGCGCCATGCAGACTGGTCATCACCTCGAACGGCGGAGTATGGCCGATTCTAACGACTTCCTGGATCGTTGATCGTATACTCAGACCATGTGCACTGCATCTTTCGCCTGGAAATCTTAACATCAAACACATCTTTTGCCGAAATGCCCCCTCTACATGTCCATCGATCAGGACCTCGCCCAATGAAACCCATTTCCAGACGTGAATGGCTGACAAACACAACCGCTGCGGCTGGTGCGGTGTTAGGTGTGTCGAGCTGGCCTTCCGCTACTGCCGCCGCCGTTCCGCAACTTGCTGGCGAGCGACCGCAGTCCGTAACTGACCTGACAGTCGTCAATCCGCGGGGCCGCGTGCCGGTGTCGTTCATTATTGATGACTCCACGTGCCTGGTGAACCTGGCGCATTATGCCATGCCGCAATTTTCCGCCGCATGGCCGGAAAGAAAAGACTATCAGTTGGAATGGCAGAAGTGGCCGCGAGAAATTCCCGACAGCTTTGTTCGGAGCTTCGGCGAATGGTGCGCTGATAAAGACGTGAAAGGTAAGTACAGCATTGTCCCGCAACCTGCCTGTGTTGGCTGGGTTGATCGAGAACTTCCGGGATGGTCGCAGCGGCAGCTGCAGGACAGCCTTGAACTTGTGCGCACTTTGATGCTGCCGAACTGGGACATTCATCCTGAGATGGCAACTCATACGCGAGTCATCGATACGAAAACCGGGCGGCCGTATCCGGACATCGGCCCACAGTGGATGGAAAACTGGCAGTGGACCGATGGAAAGTCGGTTGATCAACTCGCCGATTACCTGAGCTACTCGCTAACAATCCTGAAGAACGCCGGTCTGCCGTGTGAGGGCGTGACAACTCCGGGCGGCTTCGCGGGCAAGGTTGTTCCCGAGCTCGCACAAGCCACGTTGCAGTCGGTGAAAGACGTTTTCCGCGCAGAGATACCGCATTACTTTAAGTTTCTTTATACAGACGATCGCAGCGTTGTTCCGCAGGTTCAGTACGCGAGCGGTCTGAAGACAAACGACCCGCAATGTGTGGTGTCTGTGGTCGGCTGCACGGGAGACTGGTTCGGAGGCTGGGACGGCACAACACCGGGCAGCCCGGATCAATTCATCACCGCCGATTTGCAACAGGGGCGAATGGTAGACGTGATCGAACGAGGCGAACCGGCAATCATGGTCTGCCATTGGCCAGGCATGTACTACAACGGCACCGAGCATGGCTTCAATGTCTTTAAGACGGTAGTCGAACGACTGCATCGCCGCTTCAACCATCTGCACTGGATGAAGCTCAGCGAGATCGCAAGGTACTGGGCCGCGAAAGAGCTAACCTCAATTCAGGGCAGCAAGGGAAACTATTCTTTTACCGCGCCCTACGCCTGCCCGGATTTCACAGTGAGCATTCCCGGATCGGATGTCGCAAAAGTGCAAATCAATGACGGAACGCAACTCGAACCGGTCAGCAAACGTAGTGGTCTAAAGTCCGGTACTTATTTCAAGTCGAACGACGGCGTGTTGGCATGTTTTGATATGCGAAAAGGGACCTCGCAATTAAGTGCAAGATAGCTTCGGGAAAAGTCAGCGAACCTGTGACCGGCACGTAGTGACCCGCATTGAAGCCGTTTACAGCATGGTTCAGGCGAGATAGTCGCCTGTATCCGGGAAAAGTTGAATAACCCCAATCATTTCTGCAATATTCAGCCCGTTGAAGGCATCGTCACCGGAGCTGATGCGAGTGCTCTTCCGCGTAATTCCTCTCACCGTAGTCCTGTTTCTGTTGTCCATACTCTGAGGTCGATACTGTATTGGCATGTGGAAGTCGTTTCCGCTACCTTGTTGAGCCTCACCAAATCGGTCCGGATCCCGTCCGCAATTGCTCCCGCCGTTCACAAAATATCATTAAGAGGCAGTCCATGATCAATCGAAGAAACGCACTTCAGGGAATGGCCGCTGGCGTCGGTGCTGCTGTTGGATCCAGCCTGTTTCCTGCCAGCGCCACTGCTATGGTTCCCTTCAAGGCGCCGACCGCTCCCAAACGCATCATCTTCTTTATGCAGAACCAGGGCTTCCACCCGGACACCTGCATTCCGAAGGGTCTGACCAGCGGTTCGCTGGCGAAGGTCAAACTTCCGGAACCCATCGAAGCACTCGAACCGTTCAAAGAACGACTGCACATCATTAACGGCCTGCACGGCACGCACACCACGCCGTCACACAGTGCCTTCTTCGGAGCCCTTGGTGGTTATCGCGGTGGTGACGGTGTTCCGCCCAGTGCATCGACCATCGACTACGAACTCAGCAAGGCGCTGCCCCAGACACTGCTGCCGCATCTGTGCATCGGCATGGATTCCATTGAGAACATGACGACCAAGCCGACGCTGGCAACGCTCTCTGCCAGCGGCGCCGGTCAGCCGATCTTCATGCATTCGAATCCGAATCATCTATATCAGATGCTGTACGGCGGAATCTCCACGGGCGACATTCGACTTCAGCACGAAGCGCGATCGAATGTCATGGACCAGATCGAAATGCTGGCCGCCTCAAAAGGCCAGTCGCTCCCAACGGCCGATCTGCAGCGCTACAATCAGTACGTTCAGGGTTTCAAAGACGTCAACGGTCTGCGTGATCGTCTCGACACTGTGGCCGATCACCTGAGTCAGTTTGCGCCAAAGGTCGACGAACGATATACCAATCCGGAATTTGAAACGGACTGGCACGATGTGCTGCTGGATCTCGGCATTTCGTCGCTCAAATCGGGCATCACCAATACGCTGACGATCGGTTCGGGTCGCGGCGAAATCTTTGGTGCCTGGAAGGGACTCGGCGTTGATCAGCAGGGACACAACCTGGGACACATGGATCAGCCCGACAACCCAATCTGGATCAAAATTCGCCAGTACAACATTCGGATGCTGGTCAAAATCATGGAGGAACTGGATAGCGTTCCGGAAGGCAGTGGCACCATGATGGACCACACGCTGATCGTTTACACCAGTAACAACGCCGACAAACAGCACACCAGCGGTGCTAACTGGCCGGTGATGCTGCTGGGCAACTTCGACGGCACATTCAAAACCGGCTGCTTCACGCAACTGGATGGCAAACGCCCAATCAATGCGTTCTACGCGACGCTGCTGCGTGCCGCCGGACAGAATGTTGATCACTTCAATATGAACGATCAACTGGCGAAGAAGTTTGACGACGGCGTCGGCCCGGTCAAAGAACTGCTGGTCTGATTCAGCCGGTCGTTGCCGGAATTCCGCTTGACAAATGCAGCCATCTTACTCCGAGAGATGGCTGTATGCGGCGCGATAAACTCCCCGTGAGCATCCGTCGACATCGCACCTGTACCATCGATAACGCGCTGGAGTCAACATGGCCCGATTGGTCTTAGCATTCACGTTTGCCTTCGTTCTGCTGCCCATCGCAACAGGCGCTGAGCCGTACACCCCGGGACAACCCATCGGCAAAGACTTCAACACCTTTGCGAAGGCCTTTATTGCTGGCAACTGCCTGGACTGTCACGGCGACACAGAACCGGAAGGCAACCTGTCCCTGCGTCACCTGGGCCCTGTTGACGAAGTCAACGCCAGCATCTGGCGAAGTGTCTGGGCGCAGGTCTCGCTCGGGGAAATGCCTCCCAAAGACGCAGACCAGCCTGCCATCGTCGAACGGCTGCAGCTCACTGACGGGATCGTTGGCGAACTCTCGCGAGTAATGCGTGACAAGGGCGGGTTTACAGCGCATCTCGATCCTAACAAAGGCAACTTTCTCGATCACGACCTGCTTTTCGGCAAACTTCCGGACGGCATTGTACTCGCTCCCACCTCATCGCCAGCACGGATTTGGCGAGTCAGTCCGCAGGAGCACATCACGCGGCTGAACGAACTGATCAACACAGAATCGGAATTCGATCCCGAGAAGCCAGGGCTGCGTACGCATGGCGACGTCGTTCCCACCAACCACGGCGGAGAACTCAAGCTGTACTTTGGAACCGATCGTATCATCCAGTGGCAGGGCGGAACGGTTGCTTACGCAACGTCCGTCAAGAGCGTCCCTGCCGTGCTGTCGTCGGCACGCAGTCACGGGCTGGAAAACTATCCCGACTTCTACACGGTCAATAGCGCTGAAGCGACGCAGATCCTCGGTATCGCCAACGACATCATCCGCTATATGGCAGAAGGTCCGCTCAGTATCGCGAAGCCCTATCAGATCACAGACGATCCCAAATCCATCGCCGACAAAATGGTGGGCGATCTGCGAGGCCTTCCCACGGCACTCGTCTACAGCACAAAGATCGAACGCCCGCTGACACCGGTCTATGACCTGATGAAGGAAGCAGACGTTACTGACGAACGTCTGCGCGCCGCGGTGGATCATTTATTCGAAGCACTGACCTTCCGACCACCGCTTCCGAAAGAATCCGACGCCTACCTTTCGATCGTCAAACAGTCCATCGAAAAACTCGGCACGAAAGACGGCGCCGTACTCGGTCTGTCCTCGATTTTCCTCGATCGCGACGCGCTTTTCCGACCGGAACTGGCACAGAACGGTCCGCCGGATTCTCATGGACGTGTCATGCTGCAGGACTGGGAGCTTGGTCTGGCCGTCAATCACGCGCTGCGGTACATCAAGCCGGACGAAGAACTTCGAAAGGCCATTGCTGAAGGCCGCATGCGGACCAGAGCCGACGTCAAGCGAGAATCCGAACGCTTGCTGGCCGACGAAGCCGTTCGCAAGCCCCGGATTCTGCAATTCTTCCGCGACTACTTCGACTACGACCTGGGCGGCTACATTTGCAAGGACGCGAAAGCGCTGGCGGCGACCGGTGTGAGCAATCGAGGATCGTCCCACTACCGCGCCATGTTCGATGGAACGGCCAGCACTGATCGGCTGATCGAACTGATCCTGCAGGAAGACACTGACGTCCTGAAGCAACTGCTGACAACCGACAGAGTCGTGGTGACCAAAAGTGACAGCGTCTACTTTGGCAGAATGAATACCCGAGAGGAAAGGCTTGCGTCCATCGCTGCCACAAAGAAGGCGGAAGCAATACTGCACGCAAAAGAAATCACGGAACTCGAAGCAGCAGAGAAGCAGCTTGCCGAACTCGAAGAATCCGCGAAGGACGATACGAAAGCGGAAAGGGAGAACAGAAACGAACTAACGGCCGCGAAACGAGCAGTCACGACGGCGAAAAAGGCGTTGACGGCAAAGCAGAAGAAACGCAGCGATGTTAATCACGACGTTGCCGCAGCCGAGATTTCGGGCCCGAAGGTATACGCTCGTGTGAGTCGCCGTAGTTTCGGCAACGGATCGATGAAGCCGGACCGGATCCTCACCACCGTACCCGAAGGTCAGCGTCTGGGGATTCTGACTCATCCCAGCTGGCTGGTTTCGCATTCTGACGCGATGGATAATCACGCCATTCGCCGTGGTCGCTGGATTCGTGAACGACTACTCGGTGGAGGCATTCCTGATGTGCCAATCACTGTCGACGCGATGTTGCCCGATGAACCGAATAACACTCTGCGCGAACGCATGCATGTGACGCGAGAAAATTATTGCTGGACCTGTCACAGCAAGATGGATCCCCTGGGCTTGCCGTTCGAAATGTTTAATCACGCCGGTGTTTATCGCACGACAGAACTGGACAAACCTGTCGACACCACGGGCGAAATCATCGCCTCCGGTGATCCAGCACTGAACGGCAAGGTAGATAATGCCATCGAATTGATTAAGAAGATCGCCCAAAGCGAACGCGCCGAGCAGGTTTTTGTTCGCCATGCCTTCCGTTTCTGGATGGGCCGAAACGAAACTGTCAACGACGCACCAATTCTGCAAGCAGCATGGCGAGCCTACGAAGACAACGATGGCAGCATGAATGCACTGCTCACATCACTGCTAACGTCCGATGCGTTTTTGTATCGGCACGTGGAAAGTGATGAGAATCACTGAGCCGATTCGCGGCACTTAATCCGCAGGCTCCTGGCTCTTCATCACCGACATAAAGTCGCCATTTGCCACCCATGCCGCGAAGTAGGGATTGCTTGTTGACGATTGTTTCAGCAGCAGCAGAAACGGTTTGTCAAAGATAAAGGTTCGTTCGCCAACTTTGTACTCGTAGTGTCCGTTTTCTCCAATCACGGCTGCTTCGGAAAACAACACGGCACCGGTTTCGTCCAGACGAAACTGAACCTGCTGGGTCGCCGTGTCCAAACGACTGCCCACGGGTTGTGACGGATGACTAAGCTTGCCGGTGAAGTCCTCTGCAAGACTGAATTCGAGCAAAGGAATGACAAGCTGTTCTCCCGAGACAACTCCGGTTGCATCCCCTTCGACGTTGGTCGACGCTATCTGTGTGATTCCCTCGGCTATTGACGTTGGCTCCGGCATCTTTGCCAATAGCAACGTTTAACCGGATAGATTTCCGATGCGAATGATGAAGTCATCCGGCGAGCGGTCGTCCAGCACCTGAATCTGTCCCAGAGCCTTTCCCCAGCGACCCCAGCCCGACGTTACGCCAAACGATCGAACATCAATCTTCCCTGATGAAGTGGGAAACGTCAGCAGATTGTGAAACCGCTCGAATTCCGCGATGAACGGCAATTGCTTCTTCAAGGCACAACTTACTGAAGGACCATCCGTGACTGCGGTGTGATTAGCGTGTCGCTCTTCAGAAGAGAGGCCACCTAGCAGCAGCAAAGTTGGGGTTGCGTGAAGATATTGATCAGGTGAGATTTGTTTACG
>CALFOL010000904.1 GCA_937919915.1 uncultured Planctomycetaceae bacterium | reverse complement strand
TGCTGAATACCGAACAAACATTTGAATCATCGAAAAAACGCCCAACTTCTAAACCGGCGGCGAGGTTGACCGTGCTCCCGTAGACATGTCCCGCATTGCCGAACGTGTAGCTGATCGTCGCCTTGTCGATGGTGTAGTCGGCGGAGCCCGTCGACGAGTCGAAATCGAGAGGGTTGGCGGGAGTGAAACTCGCAACCACATGGTAGGTGCCGGCGTTGCTCGGGGCGACGTTCGAACTATAAACGGTGCCGCCAGTGCCGGTGTAGAGGAACGTCGTGGTGCCAGCGGCCGACCCAGGTGAGACAACCGTCGTCACGCCGTGCGCGAGCCCATCGTAGGTCGCGTTGTCGGCGGTCACGGTCGTACTCGTTGGCAACGTCGTGATCGGCACCGTCGTCGTGTTCAGCAGCACGCTGACGCTGTTGATCAGGTTGGCGGTGACGATGTCGGGCTTGCCGTCGCCGTTGAGGTCCGCGATCGCCAAACCGATCGGCCGCGTGCCTGCGGTGAGGTTGGTGGCGGCGCCGAAGGAGCCGTTACCGTTGCCGAGCCGCACGCTGACGTTGCCAGCACGTTGCGTGTTGCTGATAATGTTCAGTTGGTGGTGACGACGTCGGCGTTGCCGTCGCCATTGATGTCCGCGATCGCCACGGAGCGGACGTTCGAGCCGGAAGACGCGGCGGAGTAGTCGATGGCGGGACTGAAAGTCACCGCTGACAGCAGCGCTCGTTGCTCTAACGGCTCCACGGACAACTGGCGACGATGACGCCGACGAGCCTTCGAGCGGGCTGGCTTGATATCGAACAAATGTGCGATCGCCTTTGAGAACTGGAGTTTCAACATATCATGTTCCTTAGTGTTTCGTTTTGACGGTTTAGTTGGAGTTAACTGGAAAACGATCCTGGTCGGATGTCAGGTCACAAGCCCCCCGCCTGGCCCACAGTGAGCAGGCGTTGAAACTCATCCGTTTTGAAGCCGAGTGCCCTTGGTTGGACCACTCCCGGCAGCGCCACCACGTCGTACAGTTCGCTGATCATTCCTTCCAGACGCACCCAGTGGACGACGTCGCCACTGCGCAGGTCGATCACGTGCAGGCCGCTGCGGGGTTCTGCTCCGTGCCGTGTCAGCTCTTCGTCCAGCGGCAGCCCGCCGAACGTTGTCGTGTCGTGCCGCGGCCCGGACAGACCAACGATGGCGTACCCCGGCAAACGCCAGACCTCGCAGGAAGCCGGGACAGAAGGTCAACGGCTCAAACTTCCCGCTCGCCAGATCGATACTCCCGAAGTAGTCCGTGCCGGCATTCAGCAGCCAGAGTTTGCCGCGATAGACGCGCGGGGAGTGAGGCATCGACAAGCCGGTGGCGATGATCTCGTTCGTTTGCACATCAATCACGACGCCGCCGTCCCGTCGCCGATCGCGCCAACCATCAGCCACGTCGCTGACGCTGACTGCCGTGACGTAGCGGGCCTTACCGTCCTCCAGGGCCAGCCCATTCAGGTGGCAGCGATCCTCCGGTGCCAGCTTGCTCAGGAAGGGGGGCCGCCACAGTGGTGTGAAGCTGGATTGGTCGCTAAGCGTGGCCAGGCAGCCGAAGCGGGTGTTGACGAAGACCACTCGGCCGCTCGACTCCACCGCGATGTCATGGATATCAAGGTCGCCGGTCGTGTAACCGACTCTGGGCACGTAGAGCCGATCCGCGCCGTTGTGGAGCTCGCCCGGCGCCAGCGCGTTTTCGAGCCGCCAAAGCTGGAAGATCGAACTGAGCCAAAGTGTCTGGCCATCGCCATACAGACCCATACAACGATTGAAGGTGCGTTCGAACACCGACACCCGCCCATCGGGCTGCAGGCCGAGGAGGAGGAGCTTACCCGCCTGATAGGTCGTGAAGGCCAGGCTGAGACGCTGCTCGGCCAGCCAGGCCGGGAAATGGCGTGAGCTGAGTACCTGCAGCCATGGCTCCTCCGGCGTCGTGGCCATTTCAGCAGGTTCGGGTTGTTGGAAATTCACCTCGCAGGGATCCGCAAGCCTTGGGGCGTTCTCAGTCGTTGCGGGCATTTCACATCCTCCAGGTCATTAGAACAGTTTACTTATTGTTGTGGACGGCACTCGCTCGCGGGAGCACGCCTTCTTCGATCGAAACGCGTGCTCCGCGGCCACAAGTCAGCGTAATACGCTGTAGGAACAATGGATTCTCAAAAAGCGTCAGGAACCGGCTCTGTGCTTTGTCGATAACGGATCCCAAAACGAATGACAGTGCCCAACAGGCGACGTGGGCAACACGGCGTTCTGGTAGCGCAAATGAAACAAGCAGTGCGCACCACTCACGTACCCCACGTCGAACGTTGCCGACACAGGTGAAGAATTCAGTACGCCCTGACAAGACAAGGAGGAGAGTCACTCCTTGCCACGCATCCGCACAATGCTGCGAACCCATAAGGGTTCGTCATGCAGCAAAAAACTGTGTCCCGGAGGACGCTGCGGTCAGGCTGAAAGACCAACGTTGGCTGATGCTCTGCCTTCAATGCGCCGAAACAGCCCGAAACCCCTCACGGGAGGGCATCGTTTCGGACACAATTCCTGATTCTAGCGAAATACGCTGTTGATCTCACTGCGCTCGGGCCACGCGCAGGCCGATGGCGTGGATCCGATCCGAGGGCATGCGAATGGAGATATACGACGCCTCGCAGTATCCGGGGTAGCCGTCCCAACTGCCGCCACGGAAGACGCGCCGCGAGGCCTGCTCCAGGTCCGAGGGGTCGACCGGAGATTCATCGTCGCACCATTCCCACACGTTCCCTTGCATGTCATATAACCCAAACGCGTTGGGCTTTTTTGTCCCCACCGCATGCGTTCGACTTTCGTGAATCCACGCATACTCCAGCAAAGCCTCGTCGCTGGTGCTAAAGTGGTACTTCGTTTTCGTTCCCGCCCGACTGGCATTGATCCACTGCGAATCCGTCGGGAGGTGATAGCTGCTGCCGCCCAGAATCTTCACCTCCGCTTCTTCGATTGTCGTGCCGCGCCGACGCGTCACCTTCAGTTCGTAGTAGGCCGATAAACCCTCGCGCTCACTCAGCTTGTTGCAGAATTCCACACTGTCGGACCAGCTCACCTGTTCGACCGGGAGTTCGCTCGTGCCCATTCCTGCCACGAGCGGGTTCTCCGGGCCAAAATTGCTCGGGTTGTCTGCCATCACCTGCTCCCACTCTCCTTGCGTTACCTCGTATTTCCCAAGGTAATACGCGGTGGGCGACTCCTCTCCCTGCGGCGGTATCAAAATCAGCTTCATGCCGGTCTTGTTCGTTGACTCGACCGGTACGCCCAGACGCCTGGCAAACGCTGCTTGAAGTCCCTGAGCCTGAGTGACGTCCAGCGCCTGCGCCTGCACCGTCAACACGTTGGGCGGCGTCTGGTACTGGGCTATCTGAAGTGGTGGCTTCGGCTCGCCCAAGGGCTGGATCGAGTCGGGCATCAGTTGCCGAACTTGGAATAAATGGGTCACCCCGGCGATCTCTGTCATTACCAGGGCGAGGATCGGAAGCAATATAGCGGCTGCGACCATCCGTTTCCGGCGTCCGAACATTCCTTGCTCGCGAGTCGGGGCAGTGAGTTCGTTCGGGCCGGCCTGGACGGCGGGGGCCGGGAGGATATTTGGCACTTCCTGCTGCGCCTTGAGCTTCGCCTCGCAATCGGCCAGGAGGTCGGCAACCTCGAGGGCGGTTTGAAAGCGAGCCGCCGGATCTTTTTCCTGCAGTTTGGCCACGATGCTGCACAGCCACTCCGGCACCTCCGGGATCACCTCACGGATCGGGCGCGGCTGGTCCTCGACGACCCGCCGCAGGACCGCGGGCGTGTTGCTTGCACGGAATGGTGGGCGGCCGGTGGCCATCACGTACAGCACGCTGCCGAGGCTGAACAGGTCCGCCCGGTGATCGAAAGATTCGCCCCTGGCCTGCTCGGGGGACATGTACATCGGCGTGCCGACCACCGCGCCGCTGCAGGAGAGACTGGCGTCGTTGGCGGCGCGGGCCAGGCCGAAGTCGGTGATCTTAATATGGACTTGCGGGCTGGTCTCGATCAACACATTGGCCGGCTTAATATCCCGATGAATCAAATCCATCGCGTGGGCAGCGGCTAAACCCCTGGCGAATTGCCGACCGATGCGCAGGATCTCCGGCACCTCCAGCGGCCCGACGCGGTCGAGTCGCTGTTGCAGTGTCTCCCCCGGGACGAATTCCATCGCCAGATACGGCAGTGGCTTTTCCTCAACCGCATACACTTGCACCACATTCTCGTGGCGCACCTGGGCGGCGGCTCGCGCCTCCCGCAAAAAACGTTTGCGCGCCGGGGAGGTAGTGGCCAACTGCGGGGCCAGCACTTTGATCGCGACCAGGCGCTGGAGCGAATCGTCCAGCGCTCGATAGACGATGCCGAATCCCCCCTTGCCCAGCACTTCCAGCACTTCGAAATGCCCCAGGCGACCGAGCGACTCTGGCCTGGTCGCAGGCTCCAGAAAATCGAGGTCACCGTCCTCATCGTCGCCAGATTTTTCGGGCGCCGCAAGCAAGTGCTCCGCCACAGGTCCTTTGAGGAAATCTCCCAGCTTGGGGTGGGCGTCGAGCATCTGCTCGACCTGCCGCCGCAGTTCGGCATCGCCGGCGCAAGCCGCTTCCAATGCGGCACGCTGAACCACGGTGTGCGAATCCAGAGCTGCGAAAACAGGGCTTCCAATTGCGACGAATTACTGATTGCAATGCTCCCGCGAGTGATAGTTTGTCTGTCTAAGCAGTCGCTTATATGTTTTCGCACATAATAATCTTCGGATCATCCTTACCTGAATTATTGGGTGGTCATTCATTATGTGCGATTATTTGTGGGCGGGTGCTTACAGGCGACCGACATTCGCGATCATTGTAACGGTTTCAGCATGGGAAATTGCCCATGACTTATTGGTACCACGGCCACTGGACTTTTTGTGGGCTTCGATTCGCCCAAGCCTGCACCATTCCGGCACGTGAATTCGGAGCGGCCGAAGGAGCACACGCTTGTCACCACAGGGCCTTATCGCTTCGTTCGACATCCGTTCCACACGGCCTTTGCGGTCGCACTCGTTGGTGGCAGTCTGGTTACGGCGAAGACATTCTGACTTTGCCTGTCAAGTGCATCGATGAGGGCTCCGCCTGGCACGGGGAGAAATTCGGACTGATCGAAGTCGAACGACGCGAATTGCCGCAACCCATGATCCTCATGGAGAGAGATGGCGTGAGGATTGGATTCGCTGTTAACGAGATTGATCCCAGCAACGAAGGGACGGTGATTCTCGTATCGGATATCGCACGGGCGAAGGTGGAACTTCTAAAAAATGACTACCGGTGCGTCGTGCAACCGAACACCTTTCAGGAATCATTCGTCAATTGGGTGGGACATACACCACTCGCCACACTCTGTAGCGGCCATTTTCGTTTTTTTGGTGCGGAAGAAATTGTGGGCGCATGACATTGGTCGATCGCTGGATACCATCCCAGAGACATTATCGACAGAAAACCAACATGCTGCTGCGAATTACCAATCTCAGAACCCGTGTCGAACAGCCTGAAGCTGACCTGCCAGCGCGCGCTGCGCAAGCGGTTGGTGTTTCCGTGGATCAGTTTCGGTCGTGGAAGATTCTGCGGAAAAGCATGGATGCGAGGCAACGTGAATCGCTGCAATTTGTTTACTCGCTGGTCGTTGACGTGCCGGATGATGCGAAGGCGACACCGAAGAATTCCGGGGATATACAGGTTGACGTTTTTGAGCAGAAGCCGTTTTTTGATCCAGACCCCGGCTCATCCACGCTGCCACATCGTCCCGTCATTGTCGGTTCCGGGCCTGCCGGGTTGCTGGCCGGTTACTATCTGGCCTTGAAGGGATACCGGCCCATTATTCTGGAGCGTGGCCTGGCGGTTAAGGAACGTGTCCCGGCGATTCGGAAATTCGATTCCGGTGGAGAACACGACAGCGAGAATAATTATCTATTTGGTGAAGGCGGCGCCGGATGCTTTAGTGATGGCAAATTGACGTGTCGCATTACCGGGCCTGATGTCGACTGGGTGCTGCAGAGTTTTGTTGATTGCGGCGGGCGGCCGTCGCTGACGTATGAGCATCGTCCGCATCTGGGCAGCAATAAGTTGCCGATGATCTGTCGTAACTATCGGCGCAAAATCGAAGCACTGGGCGGCGAATATCGCTTCGGCTGTCGACTGGAAGGATTAAAGTTCAACGAGCATCGTCTGGTTGGGCTGGAAACATCGTCCGGCTTTATCGACACCTCACATGTGGTGCTGGCGATGGGACATAGTGCTCGCGACACGTATCACATGCTGTTGGCGGCAGGGCTGCCGTTGCGACCAAAAGCGTTTCAGTTGGGGCTGCGTATCGAGCAACCGCAGCAATTGATTAACGATCACAAGTACGGCCGACCGGAATACCTGAAGCAGTTAGGAGCAGCCGACTACTCACTGGTGGCCAAGGGACAACTCGATTTGTTTACCTTCTGTATGTGCGCGGGCGGAGTGGTGATTCCGAGTGTGTCGGAGCCGAATCTGTTCTGTTCGAATGGCATGAGCAATTCGCGTCACGACACACCGTTTGCGAACAGCGGACTGGTGGTCACACTGGAACCGGAACATTTTGGCAGTACGCATCCGCTGGCCGGAGTAGAAGTTCAGCGGAAGTTCGAATCGCTGGCGTTTCAGCTGACCGGCGGTACGTACGATGCACCCGTACAGCGTGCCGCGGACTTTTTGGCGAATGTTACTCCGTCGTCGCAGGAGAAGATTCCATCTTCTTACGAACGTGGCATCGCACCGCGAAACCTGAACGAGGTCTTGCCGCCGGTCATTCTCAAAGCCATTCATGCTGGCTTGCCGATCATGGATCAAAAGTGGAACGGGAAGTACCTTCCGGAAGCAGTGCTGGTGGGGCCGGAAATGCGGGGGAGTTCCCCCGTGCGAATCGATCGCGACCGCGAATCGTGGCAGATCCCCGACATGCCCGGCGTGTATCCCGTCGGCGAAGGAGCCGGATATGCGGGTGGCATTGTGACGGCAGCGGTGGACGGGCTTCGTGCCGCACGGAAGATCGTTGAGGTCTTCGCGCCGCCGACGTAGTGCGATGCGATGATGATTTAGCCCCGCGTGAATACACGCTGGGAGAACGAGATGCGCTGTGATACCCCAAGTCCGGTGAATGATCTCACGTTGCGTCTTCCCCCAGTGTGTGCACGTGTGTTCACCGGGGGCTAGGCTGTGTTTAATCCGGCGAGCGGAGTTCCCGCAAGCGCAGCAAAAAAGGGTTAAGCCACCAAGTGCCTCAACCCTTTTCG
>CALFOL010000903.1 GCA_937919915.1 uncultured Planctomycetaceae bacterium | reverse complement strand
CCATACCGGCATGAATTCTGCGATCATGAATTGAAATTCTTTGCACACAACAAGATAAACCGCGTAATCTTCAGATATACAAATTCAGGCGAATGGATCTTTGGATCCCACTAGAGCAGTTTACTTATTGTTGTGAACGGTACTTGCTCGCGGGAATCGGCTTTCTTTAATCGATATGCGTTCCCCGCGGCGACAACTCAGCGTAATACGCTGTAAATCCTATCTTTCGTTACCGACACGTTCTGTGTCATCTATTCAGGGAATATCAATATGTTGCTCGGTGAGCTTCATCCTTGCGGAGGTGGTGACATCATCCCACTGACTGAAACCAAACTGTTGATCGGTCGCCGTTCCCACTGCGACATCTGTCTGAAGTTTGATAACGTCTCCAGTCACCACTGTGAGATGGAATTTAAGAACGGTTACTGGAACATTCGAGACCTCGGCAGCAGTAACGGTACCAAAGTCAATGGGATGCGGATTGACACCAAGGTGTTGATGCCCGGCGACGAAGTCATGATTTCCAAACATGCCTTCAATATCGATTACGTGATCGAAGACAATTCTGAGGCTCCGGAAGAAGAGAGTCCATTTGCTTTGAGCCTGCTGGAAAAAGCAGGATTGGAAGTAGATCGTGAACGAACAGGCAAAATCGCGGCAAAACGTTCTCAATCAAAGAGTGTCCGGCGCAACAGTGCGAAGGACGACTTCCTGATGGAATGGCTGGACGAAGAGTAGAGCCGTTTTCTTAATGTCGCGAACGGTACTCGCTCGCGGGTGCAGGCTTTCTTCAATCGAAACGCGTGTCCCGCGTCAACAAGTCATCTGAAACACGTGATCGGAAAAGGATTTCCTGTGAACACAGTCGCCCCTTCTGCTGCAGAAACCAAAGGCCACACACCGCTGTGCCGTGTCGCGTTAGTTGGACCCGCGGGGCGGCGTGAGTTTCGTGAGCTGATCAGCTGGTTGTGCGAACACGAAGACATTCGCGTCTCAGATGAATTTTCAGACATCGAAACCGCACTGCAGCATCCCGACCGGCTCGCAGAATCTCAGCTGACTGTGGTTCTGCAGTCATACTCCGATCAATACGCCGCACCTGCCATCGATCAGTTGATTGGTCAGACGTTGTTTCAACGACTGCTGTGTTGTTACGGAGCCTGGTGTGAGTCAGACGGCCGCAACAGGACACTGTGGCCGGATGCTCTGCGAGTTCCCGTGCGGCTGGCGCAGTCGGTGATCGAACTGGAACTACCAGGCATTGGTGCCGAAGCCGATCCGATTCCGCCGACGGCTGCCCGAGACGAAATCTTTGCCCATCGGTTGATCGACGTGCCGGCAGGTACACGATTGCGTGAGCTGAACGCAGTCATTATCGGCCCGGATCGAGTCATTCGACGCACTGTCAACGCCACACTGAAGGAACTCGGGATGCGCACCATCAGTCTGCCACTGATTGTCGTCAATCCGCGAACCGCGATTCGCCCCCAGGAAACACCCCGCGGCCCGATTCATATGGTGCTGCACGATCTGGATCCCTATGGCTCAGCCATCAGTGAGTCGCTGCAAGCTGCGCGGCAGATGTTTCCTTCCGCAAAGATATTCGGTCTGGCGACCATGCCAGATTCGGGCCTGACGGCAGAAATCGACGACGAGCATCTGGACGACGTAGTGCCAAAGCTTGATCTGCAGCACGGTCTGCAATGGAAGCTAACTCAGCACTTTTCGTAAGTCATGCTTTCCGCCTGACAACCGCGGCGACATCACATCGGCGCTAAGACCGCATCGCCCTGCTCCCGAAACCACTCATGCATTTGTTTTGTAAGTTCCAGTCTCACGTCCTGAGCTGACGCTTCATCAATCAGATTGCGCATTTCGTCCGGGTCGACAGTCAGGTGAAACAACTGCTGGCGCTTTGCTTCCGGGTATTCGATGTACTTCCAATCTGTCGTGCGGATCATGCGCTGGACGTTGCGAAAGTAGCCGGTGACAAACGGGTGAATCTGCTTAACCGTTCCGGATAGCACAGGCCACAGACTCTTGCCGTCGATTTTGTCGGCCGGCCCAGGCACACCAGCCAGGTCGCACAGCGTAGGAAAGATATCTCGCAGGCAGCACTGGGCCGCGAACTTATCACCCAGCGGAATCTTCGGACCACGCATGATCAGCGGCACGCCGATCGTGTGCTCATACATGCTTTGCTTGCCTCGCAAGCCATGACTGCCAACGCCTAGTCCATGATCGCTGCTAAAGACGATGATCGTATTTTCGAGCTTACCCGATTTTTCAACGGCACTGATGATGCGGCCGATCTGTTCGTCCATGTGCGAAATCACGGCATAGTACGCAGCGATCTCTCGACGAGTTTCTTCCGGCGTCCGCGGCCACTGGAATAGTTTTTCATCACGACCATCGAAGTTGCCATGATCGAATGGATGCTGTGCCAGAAAGTTTTTTGGCAACGGCATGTCTTCCGGTTTGTATGCGGTTTCCCATTTTGGAGGCAACATCAGTGGATCATGCGGCGCGGTGAAATTCACATGCAAAAAGAAGGGCTTTTCCCCCGCATCGTTGATGACTTCGATCGCTGCGTCGGCAAAGTGCTGACTGATTTCCGGAGTCAGACCAACACCCTTTTCCGGAAACAGGTTCCGCTTGTCGTCCTGAAATATCCAGCCGGTGTAACCGGTCGTGGGACGCCCGGCGTAGTCGGTGGCGGGTTTCATGAATTTTGCCCCACCGCCACGGAACAACCCGTTCGTGAAGTCGTAGCCACGAGTAATCGGTACGCCGTCGTTATGCCATTTGCCGACGTAGCAGGTCGAATATCCCGCCGCGCCAAGCCAGCGGGACATTGTCGGCAACTGCGGATCGATCGTTCCGCCGAAGTCGACGACGCCACAGCGAAACCCCGTGCAGCCGGTGAGAATTTCCGCTCGGCTGGGCGTACAAATCGGGTTCGCGCAGGTGGCTCGGGTGAACGTCGAACCTTCGGCCACCAAGCGGTCCAGGTTCGGCGTGCGTATCGTGTCGTTGCCCAGGGCGTGAATGGTGTCCGGTCGCTGGTCATCACTAACCAGCAGCATGATGTTCGGACGCTCAGCGGCGTGCACTGTGACCGTCATCCAACACAGAAAAATGACGCTCGGTAATCGCATGGGAGTTTTCCTCAAAGGAATCGCAGTTTGACCGCGAATCTTACGAATCACACGAATGAATCGCAGTTCGGATTTGTGCGATTCGCGGTCAGGCTTTCGCTGCCTACTTCTTTGTCACGTAGGCATAGTAAGCGCCGTGCTCTTCGCCCTGTTCTCCGATGAACAGTGCCGCCATGCGCGTCTTGCCCTGCTTGAGTTTCAGGTCAAAGACAACTTCTTTGTCGCCGGGATTCACACTGGTTTCGGCTGAGACTTCGCCAATACGAATCGACGCTTTGACGGGGTTGATCGGCTTGCCCGGTGTGGAGCGGAACGCCTTCTGTCCAGGAACAGGAGCCCCCGGCGGAAGCGCGGCATTGATCGGCAGGCCGGCAGTTTCTGGCCAGCGTCGCAGTCGAATTTCGTAGTCGCCGTCTTCATAAACCAGGACATTCCAGAACCCGGTGTTTGGCGCTCCATTCATCGCGTTGCGAATCTGGCTTTGGTTCCACGGTGTCATCTTTGTGGTGATCCAGTCGTGAGACGTTAGTCGCGCCGGGTTGTCCTGCGGATGGCCAAGGTAGATCGCCGTGTCGTTCTGGAAAGTCGGCAGCAGTTCCGTCCACCAGTCTTCATAGAACTTCCTGAGTCGTTCAACAATAGCTGGATGTCCGGATGCAACATTAGACTGTTGCCCAGGGTCGGCTTTGATATCGTAAAGCTGTTTGCCATTAATCAGCCGCCAGCTCGATGTCATGACAGCGCTGCTCTTCCACTTGATTGGATCCTTCACGCGCTGTGAATCGGTGATCAGAATGCGGTCCATCCATTTTACAGCGATGTCCGGATCCATCAGTGGAGCCACACTGACACCATCGAACTTCACTCCCGCTGGTGGAGCGACGTCGCACAGGTCAATCAGCGTCGGCAGCACATCCACATGAGCCGTAATTGGTTCGACGTCTCGCCCACCGGTCAGTTTGCCGTTCGGCCAGTGAATGAAGAACGGCACGCGATGGCCGCCGTCGTATTCACTGCCCTTGCCTGCTCGCATACCCGCGTTGAAAGTTTTCCAGCCGCTGGAAGAACCATTGTCCGTGGTGAAGATGAAGATGGTGTTGTCGGTCAGGCCTTCCGCGTCCAGGAACGCTCGCATCTTGCCAACGTTGTCGTCGATGTTGGCAATCATGCCGTAGAAGTTCTGCAGCCCCACGTTGTTAAGACTGGAATACGGGGCCGCTGATTCTTCCGGAGCGTGCATCGGCCCGTGAGGAGCGTTTGTGGCGACGTAAGCCAGAAACGGCTTACCTTCTTCCTTCGATGACTTGATGAACTTCTTTGCGTAGTCAAAAAAGACGTCGGTGCAAAAACCTTTGACGGCTTCTGGTGTACCATTGTGCCAGTAGCTGCCGTCAAAGTAGGCGTTGTCCCAGAAGTCGGGAGTTTGTCCCACACCGCCGCCGCCGTGTCGCATGACTTCGGTGTAGCCGCGGTCTTCTGGTCGATACGGATAGTTATCGCCAAGGTGCCACTTGCCAAACATGCCGGTCGCATAGCCCGCATCTTTGAACACCTGTCCCATGGTGACTTCGTTCTCTCGCAGCATCGATCGACCCATGATCGTATGCCAGACGCCTGTTCGGTTGGTCCAGTGTCCCGTCAGAAAAGCACAGCGAGTCGGTGAGCAGGTTGGTGCGACGTGGTAGTCCTTCAGTCGCACGGATTCGCCGTACAGTTTGTCGATTTCCGGCGTCTTCAAAATCGGATTGCCGTGACACGACAGGTCGCCGTAACCCTGATCATCGGTGATGACGATGACAACATTCGGCTTGTCGGCCGACTGTGCCAGCGGCAGTACACAAACAACCGCGAACAGAAGACAGGCGGAACGTGACATCGAGGACATAAGCAGACTTCAATAAAGAACGGGAAGTGTGATTGCCCATATGGCACCAAACATCGAGTCGCTTTGCAACCGCACGGAGGTTGCTCAATATTTTTCATTCAGATCAAACTTCCCGAAACGTTATTGACATCATCGGCTGCGGTTGCATACTGTACTATGCACAACAGTACAGTAGTGAGGTGACTCCATGCGAATTCAGGTGACAACCGGGTCCAGCATCCCAATCTATCGACAGGTCGTCGATCAGATTCGGCATGCGTCGGCGACGGGAAAACTCGCCGTCGGAGCACCGCTGCCCAGTGTTCGCGTTTTGGCGGCGGAACTGGTGCTGAATCCCAACACCATCGCCAAAGCCTACGCTGCTCTGGTGCGAGACGGTGTGCTCGAAAGTCAGCAGGGACGCGGCTATTTCGTGGCGGCTCGGCGAGAAATTTACACGCGTAAAGAACGGCAGCGACGTCTGGAAGAAGTCATGGACCCGTTTTTGGCGGAAGCTTTGACGCTGGGGTTCGACGGCGAACAGATAGGCGTAGAAATCAGGAAACGACTGGAAAAACTGGCACCATCGACAGAGTGACCACATCATTTAACCCGTAGCCGCAACGGCGAGGCTTAGTAGCGGTCGGACAGAAGGCCTGT
Source organism: uncultured Planctomycetaceae bacterium (assembly GCA_937919915.1). Classification (GTDB taxonomy): domain Bacteria; phylum Planctomycetota; class Planctomycetia; order Planctomycetales; family Planctomycetaceae; genus Fuerstiella. The sequence goes on along the minus strand of CALFOL010000903.1, from coordinate 227 downwards.
GCGGCTACGGGTTAAACGAAATACACTGATCCTGAAAACATCCGGAGACAACCATGCTGGATCCCATTATTCGAACAGACAGGCTGACGCGATACTTCGGCCAGCGCGCCGTTGTTCGCGATCTGAACCTGCAGGTGCAGCCCGGCCAGGTCACTGCTTTGCTGGGGCTCAACGGTGCTGGGCCAGAACAGCAATGGCCTTTCGCCGGACGCACGTATGCGAATCGG
>CALFOL010000902.1 GCA_937919915.1 uncultured Planctomycetaceae bacterium | reverse complement strand
GGTCCCGTTCACGAGGGTCACCACTCCGACATCGTTCAATTCGTCACTGTCCCACCCTTGACTCGTGACCACATAGTTTCCGTTGCTGAGTTTTGTAATGCTGCTGCCCACCTGGTCGTAGTCGGACGACCCCACAAGACTGGTGGACGCTGAGATCTCGCCCGTTATTCCCACAGTGCCGTTCGCAAACGTGACCGCGCCTGCATCCGTCACTGAATCGTTATCCCATTGACTACTGGCCATCACGAAGTTGCCGTTGTCGAGTGGAAAGATGCCGCCGCCAACATAGTCTTCTGCGTGACTTCCGACGAGGCTGTTAGCGGCAGTGGCCACTCCATTGAAGCCTGTGACTCCGCTCACCAGTGTCATCGCACCGGCGTCCACAACGTCTCCGTTGTCCCACCCCGGACTCCCAACAACAAAATTCCCGTTGTTGAGCGGCCTAACGTAGGACAATCGCTCATTCGGGCCGGAACCCAGCATGGTGCTGATCAATTCGCCGGTGGCTCCATTGAACAGATACACCGCACCAGCGTCTTCACCGCCAGCATCGTCATGCCGCGCGGTGATAACGACGTTGCCTGTACTGAGTGGGATAATTAATTGCCCGAATGCGTTATCGACGCTTGGATTCGGATCACAGAACTCCGAGAACGCGGCTGCCAGCATCAGACGGTTTTCCAGAGTCTCTGCCGAAATCACGCAACTCAGAGACGACGTTTGCGTGCGAGACCGTTCCCGAGCACGTCGAGATCGCGAACTGCTTAATGCGGCGGATGGTGGAGGAAAGCAGCTTGGTAAGTCGCATCATGAATGCCGAAGTTGGAGCGAATGGGGGAGGAATGAAACGCGGTTGCGAAGCCATCACAGCGGCTGCAACTTATCCAGCCAGTCGAACTCGCCGGTTTGAGCCATCAACATTGTGGTTTCAACGAGGTGTTCGTCTGCGTCGGACGTCTCCTGCGGTACATCTGATTCCCTTTTGTCCGTTTGCACATTTCCATCCGAAGATGCCAACGTGGTGGCTTGAGCAGTCTGTTCCTTCAGTGGCACGTGCAGCGCCGCGAGTTGTGATTCGGTCCCCGCCAGCAGATCCGGACGAACCGTCTTCGCAGCATCGGCAATCTGAAACGTCACGGCGAAACTCCACCAGCTGGTCTGGCCGCGCTCACCGATGGCCCTCACCCATCCGCGGTATTCGCCAGCGGGCAGACTCACATTCACGCCGGAAGACGCGGAGGCGTTATAAAACACCTTTCCCTGTGCATCGGAGCTGACTCGATTCACCCAGAGCTCATACGTCGTCGCTGTCGACACAGCATTCCATGTTGCCACGCCAGAGCTGGAAATCTGCAGAGTTGGCCTGACTTCCGAAATCGGCGGAGTAATCGCCCCCGGTTCGTTGACGATCTGAACTGGCGTATTCCAGTCGGACGTACGTCCATCGGCATAGATCGCTCGAACCTGAACGCCTTATGCTCCGACCGACAGTGGCACAGCGTGTCGATAGGATGAGTATGCATCTGAATGAGCGACAGCAACATCAAAGAACGGCGTCTCGGATCCCGCCGGAGTCACGCGAATCTGATAACCCGCCACATCGCCAACGTGATTTTCCCAGGTAAAGTTGGGTTAATCTGTCGCAAGCGTCCCCGCCGGGCCAACGTAATTGACAGCATCGACTGTCTCACTGCGAATTTGAAGCAAGTGCCCGTCGCCGGTTCGCGTGCGCACGCCGTCACGATTCTCAGTCACATAGACCCGGTAGTCACCGTCTGGCAGTTCATCAACAACACGATGACTGGTACCGACGCCTTGCACCGTTCGATAGTACGATGGACCGTCTTCACGAACGGGCAGGATGCGGACAACATACCCACTTCCGTTTTCGGCCGCCCGCCACGTAAGCGCAGGGTGCTGATCGCTCTGAACACCAACTCCGCCGGTGACCACAAGTTCCTCCTCAGCAATCGTGAATCGAATTGGAAAAGTCCAGAAAGTGGGGTCACTGTTATTCAAGTGACCGCGCAGCCAAAATTTGATAGTGTCCGGGTTCCAAATCCTGCGCGGGAGTAAATTCCGGGGTAGGCAGGCCTGTTTCGCGGATGACCGGAGTGCGTTCTCCATCCCGACTGATCCAGATTTCGTAGTGAGAAACGTCTTCAACAGCCCCCCAGCGGAATTCCGGCCGATACGTCTGGACACTGGTCTGAGCAGGATTAAACAGCGAGAGAGGATGCTCGGCCACAATTGAAAGCAGGCTCGGCGTTTTCCCCCAGCGTGTACACCCGCCATCGTCAAAGTCAGCACGAATCCAGACTTCATACTCACCGTTCGGCAACCCGTCGGTTGTTTCGTGATTGGGGAAGCTACCGATGATGTTCTCAGCCCGATAAATCGGCGTGGAGCGTTCACCAACACGGTTGATGAACAAGTCGTAGCGAATCACGCCTGCGCCGGGACTCTCCCAGTGGAAACGTGGTTGATTAGTCAATTGTGTGCCTGTCCCGGCCGTTAAAGAAATAGGATCACGGAAAGGCTCCGCGGAAAGCAACGTCCGGCTCTCCAGGAGATCAACTTCTCCCGCTACGAAACACACGCTGAGTTTGTGATAGATGGACTTTCTGCGAGAGTGCTTCATCGTTGGTCGCTTCTTGATTCTCGTCCGATAGTTGCATGTTCCAAGAGGGCTCTGAACGCGATCGATTCCACCACAAGAGCCAACGCGACACAACCCGTAATCCAATGCTCAATTACCAGAGGTTCACGGTCAGAGCGACCGTGATCCGGGACACCGTGAGTATTCGGCTTTTCCTGCCAGGGGAACGTCTGCAAAGTCGAGCCATGCCGCAAAAGCGTCCATCAGCAGCTGAATATTCTCAGGCATTTAAGTGCTCGTTGTCACCGCAATGTCGTACGATTTGGACCCAGGAAACTCGTGTAAGCACCCGCCCACAAATAATCGCACATATCAATTTCAGCTCAGTGTGTAAGGCAACGGCAATTCGCAGGTTGTTATGTGCGAAAACATATAAGCGATTGCTTACTCCGCCAGCTCTTCGTCCGGAATTACGATGCGATTCGCACTCGAAGAGTGACAAACAAAGAGAACATTGTTCAGAATATTCATCTGATCAAAATTCCGCCGAACCGCTGAACAGAAGGATGAATGATGACGACCAAACGCCGCTCATTTCTCAAACAAGCCGGAATGGGAACTGTCCTCATGACAGCAGCTCCTGCATTTGCCCGGGGCAACGTAAACGAACGCGTCACACTGGGAGTCATTGGCCCGGGAGGAATGGGTTCCAACCACCTTCAAAATCTCGTCAAACGCGATGATGTGAATATCGCGTGGGTCTGCGACGTGGATTCCGATCGAACAGGCAAGGCTGTGGAAACAGTCACGGCTGCCGGAATGAAACGTCCGCAAAGCACGTCAGACATGCGAAACGTATTCGACGACAAAGACGTCGACGCCGTTATCATCGCCACTCCGGATCACTGGCACGGGCCGGCAGTGATTCTTGCGCTGAATGCCGGCAAACATGTATACGTCGAAAAACCGTGCTGTCACAACATTCGCGAAGGACAAATGATGGCAGCGGCCGTCGAACGTTCCGGTAAGTTTCTGCAGGTGGGCACGCAAAGTCGCAGCGCGGACTTTCTGATGGAAGCCATGCAAAGAATTCAGGAAGGCGAAATCGGCGAAGTCCTTGTCGCGAAAGCATGGAACAGTCAGCGACGCGGTTCAATCGGCAAACAGAAACCCGTCGATCCTCCAGCCCACCTGAACTTCGATACCTGGGTAGGCCCCGCGCCCATGGTTCCCTATCAAAAGAACCTGCTGCACGGTGTGTGGCGGTGGTGGTATGACTTCGGCTGCGGCGATATCGGCAACGACGGCATTCACGATATCGATGTGGCGCTGTGGGGTCTGGGCATCACAACGCTGCCCACCAAAGCAACCTGCATCGGTGGAAAGTATTTCTTCGACGACGACCAGCAGTTTCCGGACACACAGTACGCCGTGTTCGAATATGATGAAAAGACTTCAACGGGTGCTCATAAGCAAATGATTTTCGAGCAACGGATCTGGAGTCCCTACAAACATCAGGGCTACGAAAACGGTCAGGAGTTTTACGGAACGAAAGGCCACATCGTGATGGGCCATACTCAGGGCTGGAAACTGTACGGTGAGCGAGACAAACTGCTGGCGGAACGCAATGGCCAGCTCAGCGTCGTGCCGCACCACGACAACTTCCTTGCCTGTGTGCGCGGCGAGCAGAAAAAAACAAACGCTGACATCGGCGCCGGCGTTCGATCTGCAACGCTGGTCCATCTCGCCAACATCGCAGCCAGAACCGGGCGTCTGCTGAACTTCGATCCTGAGCTGCAGAAGATCGTTGAGGACGAAGAATCCAATGCGTTACTGGGGCGAAAGTATCGCAATCACTGGGGAACTCCGGCCTCATAAGCGATCCGCACGGAGTCCACCGCAGACGGGAGGCCGTTTTTGGAATAAATCCCCCGAAGCGCCATTGACGGACATACTAATTCGTTAGTATTAGTGTGAAAGGAGACATTTATGGCCAGAAGTGCTGCAAAACACCCGACCGATATGGAACTCGAAATCCTGCAGGTGCTGTGGGATTCGGGGCCGAATTCGCTTTCGAAGATCTGTGAAACGCTGCGAACCAAACGTCCGGTGGCGACCACAACGGTGTCGACCATGCTGAAAGTGATGCAGGAAAAGAAGCTCATCGAACGCGTGGACGGCGAAGCCGGAACCCGTGGTTCGAAGTGGAAGGCCAAGGTGAGTCGCAAGCTGGCCGCTCGCGGTTTCGTTTCGAAAATGATCGAACGTATCTTTGACGGTTCCGCTCAGCAACTGGTTGCTCACATCATCAACGACCGCGAACTTTCTGACGCCGACCGCGCTGCAATTCAGCAACTGCTGGATCAAACCCCGGAGGACAAGACATGATCACCGAGCCCCTTGTCACGATCTCATCCGAACACTTTGGCTGGATGCTCGCTTATGCGTTCCTGTACGGTCTCCTGATGTTGCCAGCAGCATTTCTCGTTCGTTTCGCGACGCAAAACGCACCGCCGCAAATTCGCTATTGGTGTTTTCTGGTGCTCATGATGCTGACCGCGGCGCTGCCGTGCACAATGGGATTTACTTCACAACAACACTGGTACGCCGAAACAACTAACCTGGCCGCCGTTGCACACCAGACAATCAACGACACCACGGTGACTCGGTTAGCAGAGGCCCAAACAGTCTTAGTGGAACGACCTCACATTCAGGCGACATCCGAACCATCCCTGATTCGACACTTGCCAGCCTTTTGGTTACTCGGCGCATTAACGACGACTTTCTTCGTCGCGCTGGGGTTCGTCGGCACTCGAAAACTCTGCACGACATCTCGACAACTGTGTGACTCACTTAAAAGCACGACCGCTCAACTTCAGCAACAGTATCCCGAGTTGCAAAGAATCCCCGTGTAAATCAACGATAGAATCGTCAGCCCGATTCTTGTGGGGTTAATTCGCCCGATGATTCTACTTCCATCCAGCGCTGTTGGCTGGGACATCGAAACACTTCGCGTGGTTGTCCTGCACGAACTGGCTCACGCACGTCGCCGGGACAATCTGGTCAATCTGCTGCAACACGCTCCCGAGTTGAAATCGCAAAGAAGATCGACCTCAAATTTCAAGTCGGAGGAACCCTGGCCAAAGTGAATGCGAAAGTAGGAGATCGCATCAAAAAGGGACAAATCCTGGCGGAACTTAATCAGGACCTGATGCGTGCTCAAATGCATGAATTGGCCGTCAAAGCAGAGTCCACAGTGTTACTCGATTTTGCAGAACATGCGGTGAAAGATGCATCCCATAAACTGCAAGCCAAAGCCGTACTCAATGAGCGACTGATAGAAGCGGGCAGAAGTCCGCTATTCACAGACGACGAAATGACCGACCTGAAGTTGGGCGTGGTCAGGGCGAATGCAGAACTTAGAAAAGTCCGCGAAGACACCCAACTCTGCAAATTGCGACTGGCCACGCATCAGACGTTGATGAAACAGTATGTTCTTGAGTCTCCTGTTAACGGAATCGTCACACATGCTGAAGGCACAGCAGGCGTCACCATTGAACCGTCGACGGTCGTATTGACTGTCATGGATCCGACAGTCCTCTCAGCAATCTGCCGGGTGCTTCCCAAAGACATCCGCAGGATCACACGTGGCATGCGGGTCGAGTTTCGCCCAAATGCACATCTGAAGCTTGATCTTGATCCCATCTATGGCAGCGTCCTGGGCTTTAGCTCACAAGCAGCTGCGGACTCAGACAACTCAATCGAAGTTCATTGCGAACTCCACAATCCGCACGAACACATTCGTACCGGCACTTTTGGAGAAGCCGTATTTCTATCGCCAGTCGTTGCAAAACCAAACGAACCCGCCGCGGCGAAATAGGCAGTCGCGGCCCGGCAGACTCACCGCCCCGATTCCTAAGACGGTTTACTCTCCGCCGGACTCCGTGACCACGAATTCCAGATCGCCCAAATTTAATGTGCTGCGAGCCGTGGCAGCCTCCACAGTGATTGAGCCAGTGTAGGTTGCGGGATGACGGTCCTCATAAGGAAGACCTTCCCTCTCCGGATCCGCAATCGTGCACTGGAGCTGATACTCTCCCGGGGGGACATCCTGCAGCTGAAAGGTTCCATCTTCCTTAATCCTGAAACCATTGATGTACTTCCCCAACCAGAATGCGCGGCCTTCCGGCTCCTGAATCCATTTTTCGTACCATGGGCCGTGTTCCTCGGGAGTCAGGTATTTCGGCCACGGGACTTGTCTCGAGCCAGGAAGCGACAGGAATCCGCAAGCCCGGGAGAAGTCAACGGCCTGCGAATATCCCTGGGGCGCAATCAGCCGACCGGTCACTTTTTGGCCGCTGCCGCCAAGGTCCAACGCCGCTGCTTTGCCCGCTTCAAGAAAAAGGCCGCGTTGTGGTGACGACGTCACTCGCGACGTTCTGTCGTTCTCCCACAGCACGACCTGTCGCTGCATGGTAGCTGGCCATCCCGGGAGTTGCGGGAATTCGTATCGACCCTCCGCATCCGTGAAGACTTGATATTTCACCCGCTGGCGAGGCGACTGATCACGCGCGGGAGACCCGAAATCGACTTGAATGCGCTCACCGGCTACAGGTTTGCCACCGATACGGAAGACGCCGGACAATTTGCTCCAGGGTTTCGCAACAACCACGCGCGACGCCTTCAGATCGCTGAGATCGATGAGCGCATATCCCTGATCGTGAAACGCAAACAGCATTGCTGCCGGATCGGTTCGCGGCACAAGAAATCTGCCATGACCGTCCGTCACATATTTGATCGCGTAGGACGAAACCTTGTTGTTCTGAATTTCTGCGCGGTCAAGACTGACGACCTGTGCGTTCTTCAGCGCCTCTCCGGATTCATCCAGGATAACACCGTCAATGCCATCGCCGCGTTTGAGTCGAAAATCGACAACCGTGGTATCTCCAGAACCGTCCAGACTCACGACTTGTGCCGCATAGCCCCGTGATTCAATTCGTAACTGCTGGATTAGTTTCACCGGCGGCACGTAGCCGGGAGGAATGATCGCAAACTCATACGACGACTGAGCGAATGTCTTGCTTCGATATCCTTCAGGGTGAAACTCACGTCGCCACAAGGCCCCGGGAATCAGTTTGAACTCGTCGATTGGGTTTCCGGTCGCAGCATCGGTCACAGTCCCTGTCACCAATATCTCATGGGAGACATACGGAGCAACTTCGGTCCTGGATACTGCTACTTCGTTCTGGATCTGAGTCGCCCGAAAATTTGTCACCTTGCCAGGTTGCAGCGAAAAACCTTCAAACCTTGCGATGCAGATCTGACGCTGCCGAGCTATGATGGTCTTCAGGTTCTCTGCTGGACACGGAAACGTCAGCGACGATCCTGTTCCGCCATAGCTGGCACCATTACTTTGAATGACCCCGCCGGACGAATCAATGCCTTCATACTCCACATGACTGGCGCGGTGGTGATATCGGCAAAAAACCTGGCACGCATGTGAGCTGAGAGGTTTGATACTTGTCACTTCCTTCAAGCCGCCGGGAACCGCTTCTTCTGGAATGGCTGCTGTGCCATCCGGCCCAATCACAACCCGCTGAATAATGACCCCTTCTCCGCCCGCAATCTTAAGAATCAACGTGCCGATTCTCCGCTGATTTGTGGCATCGACTTCTGCTGTCCAGACGTAAGCGCCACGCGAGAAACTGCTGCGCACATCTGCCTTCTGTCCATCGACTTCCTGATAATTTGACCAACCATGGCTGTTTTGCACCTTCATTGCAACAAAAGTGCCGTAGTCGCTGATGTCGCTTTGCTCAACGCCTGGCACGTGGATTTCGGTTCTACCGTCCGGCGACCACCATCGAATCTTGTCTCCTTCAAGTCGACCAACACCGAAGACATCGATCGTAACGCCATTTTCGAGAGTCAGTCGCTCAGGGCTTCCGGCACCAGGTGCCGGAAGGTCGCCAGCAGATGGCCTCGCACCTGGCTGCATTGGTACGTTTCGCGCCTGAATCGTTTTCCAATCGTCAACCCTGAGCATGAGAATACCAAAGCGATATCCCGGCGGATGATGCATCCGAGCGAAGGCGACCGAGTTATCAGTTTTAAAACGCCATGCCTCAAACCCCTCGAATATTCTTCCGGCACGATTGAGTTGCCCTTCAAGGTTTCCTGCAGGAACGTTTCGGAAAACGGCGATCGTTTCTGTTTCCGAATCATGCAACATCGTGGGTTCAGGCATCGGAATTTTGACCTTCGATCCATCAGGCCCCCAGGTTTCCACTTTGCCATCATGCAACCGGATAAGCCCCAACAGCGGATGCTCTGCTGTCTTCTGCATAGCCAGGTCGTCAACAGTCGATTGCATTGCAGCGAACATACCCAGCGGCAACAACAATGCGGCTAACACAAAAACCGTTATTCGACCACTGTGAGTCGACAGGTGCGGCGTTGTGGCAGAACTAATCTGCTGCATCCGTCGCATCAGGAATGGCACATCGCCCATTCCCGTAGCGAGTGCGAATGTTTGTGGGCGTGCTTCGGACAGGAATTCGATCGTCTTCAGCATTGCCGACGCGTAGCATTTCGTATCGCCTGGCATGGTCGCCATGACCCATGCATCGCACGCCTGTTCTTCTGCTTCATGGATTCGTCGTTTGACCAGTGGCACGATAGGATGCCACCAAAAAATCGCGCTGACCACAAATTCCAGCAATCGCACCCATTGGTCGCCACGACGCAAGTGAGCGAGTTCGTGAGTCAGCAATGTCGACAGTTGTCGATCGTCCACTTCCTTGAGAAGAGGACCAGGGAAAATCACCTTCGCTCGCCGCCCAAACGCATAGACCATCGGCGTGACCACCTGCGGTACTACGTGAACAGTCGGCGGTCGGCGCAGCCCGATGCGGTCACTCACGTCTTTCACAAGGTGAATCACTCGTTCCGTCGCAGGTGCCGCCTGCAAAAGCCACGATCGATGCTTCAGCACGCCGATGGCTGTGCGTAACAGGAAGATCACTGTGCCCAGAGCCCAGACCAATGTTAGCCATGTCGTCCAGTGATGAATCTGCCAACCATGACTGCGTAGTCGCTGTGGCGCAGCGGCGATGTTTGAGGTCGCTTCCGGCAGCACCGCCTTCGCTGCGATCGAAGGCGAATCGACGGAGACATCCGTTACCACGTGCGACGACTCAATCGGGGCTTCGGTCACTGCCGAAACCGGAAGCAGTTCCAGAGTCTTCATTGCAGCCGCTGTGGGCGACGACAACGGCGCTTCCGGAGACAACGCTACTTCAAATTCCAATGGAACTGGCAACCAAATTAACGGCGGTGTCACGAGTTTCAACAACACGACGACCCACAACGTGTGAATCCACGCCGGCCTGCGAGACCGTGCCGTAATCAGCAGCACCAGCGGAAACAGAATTGCGGCAACAGCAGCGTTGCTAAGTCCGAGCTGAAGAATCGTAGACATCGCGATCGTCTTTCCGGCGGAGCTATTTGCCTGATTCGGAACCGAATAATTCGTCAAACAGATCGTGTAACTGTTTTCGTTCGCTGGCCGAATACTGTCTGTTTTTCAGCAGATTCATAACAAGCGGCGTATGGGCGCCGTCGCACAAATCGGTGGCCACATCCTGGAGACGTCGGTCGATCAAGTCGTCCTGACTGATCGCTGCAGTGAAGACATGCGTCATTTGATTGCCGTCGCGCAGAACGAGCTGTTTCGCTTCGAGGCGGGCCAACAGCTTTTTCACAGTGGCGTAATCGGAAGGCGAACCTGCAGGATAAATCACGTCCGTGATTCCGCGTATCGTTGCGGACGGCTGATCCCACAGAACCTGCATCACCGCCAGCTCTGCATCAGTCACATCTTTGGGTTTTCGCACCATTTTCGCAGTCCTCTCAGGGGTGAGACAAAATGTCACATGCAATCATGAGACAAAACGTCTCTCGTGTCAACGGGTTGAAGCAGAAATCCAAAGACGACCACGGAAACTTGCCAACGCTTGTTTTCGATGATCGCAGACGACCACGTCGAATACCCTGTAGACAGCGGACATCTGCGGTAACAGTTGAGTCCGGCCTGGATGTTTCCGGGGCGGGCTGGTGCGGAAACGACTGCAGAACCACCTGATCGGCGCTTCTGCCGATGGCCTAATACCAAGCAGAATCGTGATCGCAAATTTCGGGGAAAAAAAGTGCGTCTCATGGGCACTGATGATGGCTCCTGTCTGCCGGTGCACGTCATGAATTCCCCTGCATTTACGTTTCGCCGCGGAACGACCACGTCACCGACAGCGATTTGTGGCGACCAGGTCGATCGACGGCTCGTAGCACGCGGGAATCGAGTCAAATAGAACGTTTCACAGCGTGCCCGAACGGGATTGGAGCCCGCACCCCTCCGGAGTCGGCACCGAATACTCGTGTATCGCGGAGATTTCGAAACGGTTAAGCTCAACAGCACCGCGGGAAGGATCCCGCGAAGTCCTACGCCGAGGGTCACTGACGGTCACTGCAATTGCCTGTCAGACCGGAACCAAGTTTCAAGGAGGAAGCAATTACCGAAACCATAACGACTCCGGCAGCGCAACATTCCGATGTGCTCACCATCTCCGCCGGGAATCTTGAGATTCCGACGGCCGCGCAGCCAGCTCAGATCTACTGGGGCCGAGCGACCGTGCTGGTGTCCATTCACCTGCTGGCGTTAGCAGCACTTAGTCCGTATGCGTTCAGCTGGACGGGATTGATCCTTGTGCTGGTTGGTCACCACTTGTTTGGAATGCTGGGAGTCACTCTGGGGTACCACCGCCTGTTGACACATCGTTCGCTGCAGACACCAAAGTGGCTTGAGCGGTCATTGGCGACATTGGGCGTCTGCTGCCTGCAGGATACTCCCGCTCGCTGGGTCGCGATTCACCGGATGCATCATCAGCACTCAGACTGCCAGGATGACCCACACACACCGGCTGCCGGTTTCCTGTGGGGGCATTTCGGCTGGCTGTTTTATCAGAATCAGGATCACCATACGCTGTCGAACTGCGATCAGTACGCTCACGACGTTCTCCGCGATCCCTACTATTTCTGGCTGGAACGCGGCGTCAACGCGTTTCTGGTGTACGCCGCACATGCTTTGATTTTCTTCCTTGTCGGGTTCGGCATCGGTTGGAGCAACGGTGGCAGTGCCGCTGGATTGCAGTTTGGCGTCAGCCTGTTCGTGTGGGGCGTCCTGGTGCGAACAGTGGTGGTCTGGCACGGGACATGGGCGGTGAATTCCGTCACGCATGTCTTCGGTTATCGCAACTATGGCACACGGGAAGACAGCCGCAACAACTGGATGGTCGCTCTACTGTCACACGGAGAAGGCTGGCACAATAATCACCACGCACAACCTCGTTGTGCCAACAATCGACACAAGTGGTGGGAATTCGATTTGACGTTTCAGGTTATTCGCGTGCTGCAGATGCTTGGTCTGGCAACGAACGTCGTCGCTCGAAAAGTGATGCCGACTGAGGAGACCGCGACCAGTCAGCCCGAAGTCGAACCGACCGCACGAGCTGCCTGATGGGACGGCCCGCGCCGATTCGAGTCGGTATTATTGAGGTGTACTCCGCATCCCGTTCGGGTTGCCCAGGTACTCTCGACCCCTCCAGGGAGCTGGATTTATGCAGCGTCCCAGATAGTGTCACACCTGAACAGCTCTGACGGAATGACGGGGTACTGTGTTCCTCATGTGTCGCTGGCAGCTCGGTTTGGGTCGAGAGCCTATCCGAAAGCCGTGTACCCGGTCGTTTCCTCACAACGTCGCCGCGTGTGCCAGACGGTCACCAGCAATCCCAGCAGGATGAGCGTGCATGGCTGAATGTGGGTTGCGGCCGCGATTCCCGCGAATGCGGTCGCTCCGAAAAACAACGCAAGCGTCATCCCCAGCAGCCAGCGTCGGTTCGGTGAGGGGGATATTCGAACCATCGTTCCATGCACCCGAAAGAATCGACCAGACGATCATGAGCGGAAGAAGCAGGATCGTCAGGTCGTATTGGTAAAAATGGGGACTTATCAGGACTGTCGCTACGACAAGCGACGCGAACTGCAAACCAAACAACTGTGATTCGGTTTCGAGGGCACCCCGCAGAATTCGTTGAAGCAGAACGATGACACCCAGTCCAAGGATTGCGGCGATAGACACTGCCAGCTTCGGTGAAAACAAATCGAATGCCAGATGGCAAACAGCATGCAGTGACTGGGCTTCTTCCAACGCATACCCGCCTGA
>CALFOL010000901.1 GCA_937919915.1 uncultured Planctomycetaceae bacterium | reverse complement strand
GGAGCAGGCGATTTGCTGTCGAAAACCGTTCGCCGCGGCCACAAGTCAGCGTAATGCGCTGTAACACTCGCCAACAGACGAAGTCGCTTCTCAAGGGCATGTCCTGCCTGCTGATTGCGACAGCTCTGGCTGTCCAATCCATTGCCTGTCCGTTGTGTTCGGCTCCCAGTCAAACATGGGCGGAAATGTTGACGGAAGCAGACGTTGTTCTGCTTGGGCAGCTGATCTCCAATAATGAAGGGTCACCACAGACCGCACCGTTCTCACTGGTCAAAGTCATACAGGTTCACAAAGGCGAAAAACTGCTGCCAGCCGACAAGTTGGTGCGGATCGAAGAGTATATCTTTGCAGAACAAGGTAACCTGGTGCTGCTGAAGGGCCGCCTGCAGGATTCTAATGCCCCGGAATTTACCGACACGTTTGCGAACGAATTCCCGGCAAAGACCATTCAGAAAGTCTCCGCGACGGAAGCCCCGGAGTCTGCGAAGAAAGTTCTGAAGTGGGACTTTCACGAACAATGCACGCAAGCTGGCTTCGAATATGTGATCGCCGCACCACCGCTCGACAAGGACGCTTCCACCCGATTGAAGTATTTCATTCCGTATCTGGAACACAGCGACCCGCTGGTCGCCACAGATGCCTGGGGCGAATTTGCCAACGCCGAATACAAAGATATTAAACGAACTTCGGAATCATTTTCGGCGGCCAATCTTCGCAACTGGATCGCAGATCCCGACGCTGAGCCAGAACGTCGTGGCCTGTACGGATTGATGCTGGGAATGTGCGGCACGCCCGCTGACGCTGAATTTCTGCGACAACAAATCGGGCAACCGGATCCAAAAGCGCTTCGCTTTGGCACAGAAGGTCTGATGGGGGGATTGCTGGTCCTGAGCCCGGTAAAGGGGCTGCAATTCCTGGAGAGCTCCAGGCTTAACAACGAAAAGGCGACAGCCTTCGACCTGTTTCCCGTAATCAAGGCACTGCAGTTCGCGTGGACCTACGAGTCTGAGAGCTTCGAAAAAGAACGTCTTCGAAGTGCATTACGCCCGCTGTTAAAACGCGAAGAGTTGCGAGAAATCGTGATCCCGGATCTGTCGCGATGGGAAGACTGGAACGCAGCATTGTTGATGTCCGACGTCTATCAAGCCAGCAGGGCAGACGATCCACGAACCGTCCACGCGATCGCTAATTTTCTCGTGCTCTGCAAGCAGTCAACACCTGAGGGTACAGAACGTATGGAAAATGCGGTCGTTGCGAGTGAACTACTGGAAGTCATCCGCAAAGACAACGCGCGGCTTGTTCAAATGGCCGAAACAGAATTTGCAGAGTAGCCGTCGACTGCAACACTGATCCCCGGGCAGCAACAACCATGAGTTCCGCGACGCAGTTCAGGGGATCATTGAGACGAGTACACCGTCAGTCGTCACCAGCGATGTCGTCGGAAATAGTTCCTGAACGGCCTTGTCCGTTGAGCCGTTGTAATAACCAACGAAGACACCTGAGCCATGATTGTCGTAAAAGTGCTCCCGACGCAATCGCTTCCAGTCATTCTGTGATCGAAATCCGAGTTGTTCACCCAGCCATCGCAGGTAGGCTCGACGATTTTCGGGATTGAACCAAAAGCCCTGCGGAACGCTCGGAAACCGCCAGGCTTTCCACCGGTAGTTCGGCTTGTAGTCCAGCAACAAAGCCTGCACGGATCCATTAAACTCGTTGTTCAACAGACCACCGCCATGGTGAGCAAAGAAATCTGCTCCGGTGACCGAATACCAGTCTTCGGCCGTGCGGATCCCCAGAACCACCGCCAACCAATCCATATAGCGTTGACGATTGCTGGCGGACTTCCAAAACCCATTGGGTGCTCCCCCGAACATCCAGGCCTTCCACTCATAATTGGGGAGGTAATCACACATCGCCTTCAACACCGAGGACTGACACAGATTCCGTAACAATCCCCCGCCGCCGTTTTTCTGGAAATGAGTCTTACGGGCAGCATACCAATCTGTAGGCGATTGAAATCCGTACTGCCCTCCCAGCCAGGTGAGATACCGCACACGGTTTTCGCGAATATCCCAGTAACCATTCGGAACACGCCCGTTCAGCCACGGAGTC
>CALFOL010000900.1 GCA_937919915.1 uncultured Planctomycetaceae bacterium | reverse complement strand
CAAATTGCAGATCACCTACCGTGGAACCTGCGGGCAATTGCAATTCGCCGCTGATAATCCACTGTTGCAATTTCCATACAGTCACCTTGCGAAGAAACTGTAGAACGTCTGCCCGTTTATGCTGACAGGATCTGTCATACAGGAGCCACGCCGAACGGCTGCCGAAGAAGTTCGTATGAGCTTCATCGAAGAAGTTGTACGGCAGGTCCAGCGCCTTCAACGCGATCGAAAGAACCGTGTTGATAAACTCGCGGGTATTACTGCCAGGGTTGTCTGACTTCAGAAACTGAGCCGTATCGCCCGCGTTTAAGTCGAGCTGTACCGGCCCCTTGCCGAAATCAACCTCGTACCCTGTCGCGTCGTTGCCGGACGTGCCATTCATTCCCATGTCAGCATCACGGGAGAACGTCAGGGCGAATAACTGCTCGACCTTCATTTTCGCGAGTGCGTAATCGATACCCTCGTAAACGTCCTGAAACGAGTTGATAGCACTCGATAACGGCGACACGCCACGGACCTGGTCGAATCGCTCGAAGTATCCGTGATGAATCATGTTCCGTGCGGAGATTTGCCGCGCGAAGTTAAACCCGCTGGAGTCCGTGCGATCCCACAATGCGTAGGTTGTCGCCGCACCCATGCGGTTGACTTTGATGCCATTGAACCACGTTTCGCCCTGTTCGATCTTGTCGGGCTGGCGGATCCTGTCGCCCTCGATCGCTTGCAATTTGCCGCCCTGAAGTTTCAACGCGAAAACGTCGCCGTCAATCGTCCGACGGCCCTCAAACATGCGGAGCATTTTGCCGAATGGATGGCGTCCGGCTGCGTCGCAATTTGCAGGACGCTGCCACGTCTTCATCAGCGTTTCGATCTGGACATTCAACGCGTCATCTTCGGTTCGCATCTGAAAATCGAACGCGGAAACGTAGTCCAGATGCTTTCGAATTGCCCATGCGACCAGAGCGAAGTTGCGGCACAGGTTCCGAGTGCTGCCCACCATCTTGTGACGGTCTGCATTCTTCAACTGTCGGTCTTCGTGCTTCAGGATCGACGAAACGGCTTTTCGCTTCGTGCCACCCTTAACAGCGTCGTAACCGCTGGAGAATTGCCGCGTCAGCCGATTACGTTGACGGGCCAGCGTGCGTGCTTGAGGAGTCATACGCCGCCCCCGATGTTAATCGTGGCAACGACTGGCCGTTTATTCGCTTGGCCTGTGCAAGCTGCAATCTCTGAGTTGATACGGTTCAGCACCGCCACACGTTCCGCTATTGAGGCGAACGTAGTCGTCTGACCGTCGACGCTGATCGACAGCACGCCCGAGGAGATTGCATCCTCCAAGGCGTCGCGTCGGTCTCGTAATGTTTGCAGGCTTGCCATGCCCCCAATCTTCGGGGCTGGCGGATCTATGGCAATACAGGCTGTTCGTCATGCGAACGTCACGGCCTGTTTTCAAACCGGCGAACCCGCAACCGCTGGCCGCAACCCTTACAGGTGCAACTCAACCACCGCACTAAATTAAATGGCGTTCCGTCCCGCTTTGTCCCGCTGATCTGACGTTCGATGATTCCCTCGTAGCCCGTGCGGTCTGTCGATTGACACGTTGGGCACATCGCTGGCACTTCTTCGACCTGAGCACAGACGGCCCGTGGCTTTGCTGGTGTTATTTGCTTCGGCTTTGACTTGCTCATAGGTATCTCACGTTCCGTTTTTTCGTTGTGGCTTGAATCGGTGCCTGTGCCGACAGGTTGCAGCCAGACATTGAGGCACCAACCAGACATCCCACCATCGCATCCATGAAATGGTTATCTCTATTTGACGGGTTGGCCCATTCTATTACGCGATTTCCTGTGCTCACGTCCTCAATTTCCTTGGGATATTCTGCCGTTAACTGATCCGCGATCATCTGGTGACTACGTGGCGGAGCCTTGTAGAAAGTCAGCGAGCCACTGTCTCCCGTTGGAGCCTCGAATCGTCGCATCAGAAACGTCTTCCAATAATTCACGTCGACGTGAACCGATCGCCCGGCGTCCCTGTTCTTAACCAGTTTCCAAAAGTAGCCGAACCGCTCGCCGGACTTTGGCCGCCCTTCGCATAACGGTTTCGAGCTTGCTTTGATGCCACGCCCTTTCGATGGTGACAGCAACGCAGCAAACTCCGAACGCCTGCAAAAGTTCCGCACGATCTGAGTGTGTTCGCCGTCGCCTTCGTCGATCAATAGCCGCTCAACCCGAAACGTAGCTCCGGTTTCACCTCGCCAGGGCTGCATAATGTGAGCGGTCAGATCTTCCAGCCCCTTCATTATTGCGGCTTCGATTCCATGCCCTTTGTACTTACGCTGTAGAGTGCTTTTAATCGTCGCCAATTTGCTGTAACGCTGCTTCTGATCTGGCCAGATCCCGTAGTCAATACACGTTCCGCCAAAAGTGTCATCGAATGCACACACCGACCACCAGAGACACTTCTGAGACAAGTCGATAAACGCTGTCAGCCTTGAATACTCCGCTGGAACAATGCCCCTGACTACCTTTGAGACTTTCGCCGTCAAGTCGTCAGCCGTGACGCTGATCGGCTTTGTGTCGCTGTCAACGTCTGCTGGCTCGTTTTGGTATTCCGCGTTGAACGACTCTTCGCCGACACGTAGCCGCAGGTTGACCGCGTGTTGCAACGCATCCAGCTCCGAAGACTCGAACCGTGCGGGCCATGCCACCCGTGAACCCGCCCGCATTGCCTCCAGATTTTCGCGATAGAACTCAGTGGCCGCAGTCCCGTCGCCGTTATTTCGTAGATCACCCGCCCAAATGTCGCTGTATTGCTCCCATAACTTCGTCGCTGTCGGCCAGTCGTACACGAGCTTCGTCCGTTCGCCCCGCCATTCGGGATGCCGTTGACGATCCAGAATCCTGTCGGCCATGTCGCCGTAGCGAATCACCGTGCAAGGCATGATTGCCGAAATAGTTTCGCCAGGACCAGCCAGCCCAAGAACCGCACCAGCCAACAACCGCTCCCGGTAGTCGTTCTGGCTCACGCTACGTGCGCTGGCGTCTGTCTGTGGATCGTCCACGATAACCAAGTCAGGCCGGATAGAATGCCCGTCAGGTGTCTTACTCATCATCCCGCGAAGACGACCAGTCAGGCCAGCGACTCGCAACGTCGCCCCGCTTACCTTAGATCCGGCAACTGTTGGCAGAGTCACGCGGTCGGATGTCCATGTCATCTGCGTTCTTTCGCCGCCCTGCGTCTGACCGTTGCACCTGTGGGCGATCCCCTCCAGCTTTTGGATCGGATAGATCACTTCGGGAAAGTCTGCCAGCAGCATGACATTGTTTTCCATGTCCGTGCGGATAGCGTCCAGCACCTCAAGTGCCGCCGTCGCCTCCGCACCGATCAGCACGACAAACGACCTGTGCCCGTATAGCAAAGCCCACTCACAGGCCACGTAACATAGCGTCGTTTTGCCCGAACCACGAGGCATCGCCATGCCAAACTGCCCGCCATGTAAAACCGCCGCTTCGATCTTAGATATGATTGTCAGGTGATCGGTTGACCACTCCCGGCTGAATAGATCCATCTGATAAGTTTCACAGAACAGTTGAAAGTCCCGAGCCGCTGCGTCTCGACGTGCCTGATTTTCAACCGGTGGGAGTTCGCCGATGTCCCGTGCGTGGTCCGATACTTTTCTGCCATATCTGGCCTGTCGCGTGTCAGATTGTGGCGTACTCTGAACCATAGGCGTGCAGTAAGTAAAATTTGTATGATGAAAAGTCGGGGTGTATGCGGTTAAGGCTACT
>CALFOL010000899.1 GCA_937919915.1 uncultured Planctomycetaceae bacterium | reverse complement strand
CAAATACCAAATCATCCCGATTCCATGAATACCAATCTAAGATTGGCAGCTACGTACACACATGTTCTACACACGAGAAGTCACATCGCCAGAAAGAAAATGACAGTGGCAGATATTCGTTTTCTCGATAGGTCACGAGGCCCGTTGCAATTCCGATTCAGGGGCCGCTTGACTGAAGGAAAACGGTGCCGCGGCCGGCCGATTCTCGAAATTGAATGGCGTTCCCGACAGGCAGCCTGGCGGTGGATTTCGGCTTGTCGCGCCACCGATGCGGTCTAAGCTTTCAACAGACACTGATCTGCATCAGAGTCTCAGACGAGAATCGTTGACAGCGACATCCCCGCTCCGCCCCTCCCCATTTCTCCTAAGCAAAGGCACTCCGCCGTGAACCAATACGAACGCATTGCAAGATTTGAGGCTGTGCTCCAGATCCGGGATCTACGTCGACGGAGGTCGCGACAGGTGGCGACATTTGTTGCCCTGTTGGCCTGCCTGTCGGTGATTGGTTGCCTGTAGCCTGAGGGCCGGCGAATTCGCAATGTTCGACAACGATGGCGACGGGAAAATCATGGGCGCCGAATTCGGAAAGCCGCTGAAGCTTCGGGGAGCAGTATCATCTGAGAGTCCGTTCAGCGCGCGGCAACTTTGATTCGGTTCAGAATAAGCAACGCATTCGCGTACTTTGCTGCGATTTGCAGCGACGCCTTCTGCTCGCGACAGCAGCGTGTCAAACCCGAAAGAATGACACATCACTGAGTTGCACAGGATTCGATGTATTGCGATACACCAGGCTCGCGTTTAAGTTCACTGGAAATTCGAAGAGCAGTCAACACGTGGCTCCCGTTAAGGTTAGTCCTGAGCTTGCAGGGAATGTCCCAGGCGGGGTCGAATCTCGTGATCGCGTGGATTCAATCTGATGACCCTGGTCGGCTGATCCTGGCCGCACGGACTGCGCCCGGTCAATGTGACCAACGCAGGTTTGTAACGTGAGTCACTTACAGCATGACTTCGGCGTGGGCGGAAACTTCATTCGCACGCCATCAATTTTGCGACAGGAACAGTGAGTGCTTCAAAGTTGTATATCCGAAACAGGGTTCGATCGATGTGGCCAATGCGAATGGGCACCGCCTGGAAGCAGCGTGCGTTGATCTCCGAAGCGGGTTAGCGCATTTCTTTATCGGCGTCGGCGCCAGCAAACCGAAGAACCAAGCTGCCGAGGTAGGGCAGAGTGAGATCGCGAACAGCGTTCTGCGTGGCAACTGAAGAATAAGCGTGCGTGCCCCAGGTTAATCGGAGGAAGAGTGATGTCGGCTGCCCTTGATTTTGTGCTTGCGCATCTTGCCATACAGGGTTGTTGGCTTCACGTTGAGGGCAACAGCAGCGCCGTTGGGGCCGTAGACTTTTCCGCCCGATTGGGCCAGGGCGTCGAGAATGACGCGCCGCTCGTGGTCGGCCAGTGACTGCTGCTTGCTATCAAATGGCTGTTTGGTGATTCGCTCAGAGTCGCCGGAAAGCCACGATCCCTCGACCTTTAACGTATCCCCCTGGCTGATAATCATGGAACGCTCGGTAATGTTTTCGAGTTCGCGTACGTTGCCTGGCCAGTGATAGCCCATCAGCAAATCCATTGTTCGACGTTCAACGCGGGTGACGGGCTTGTTCATTCGCCGGCTGAACCGTTCAATAAAATGATTCAGCAGGGCCGGAATGTCTTCTCGCCGTTCGCGCAGCGGTGGGATGCGAATGGGAAACACGTTCAGTCGATAGTAAAGGTCTTCGCGGAACTTGTTCTGGTCTGCCTGGGTTTTCAAATCGCGGTTGGTGGCGGCGATCACGCGTGCGTCGACCGCGATCGGATCATTTCCGCCCACTCGTTCGATCGTCCGTTCCTGCAATACTCGCAATAGCATCACCTGAGTCTCGGACGGTATCTCCGAGATTTCATCCAGGAAAATGCTGCCACCGTGAGCGAGTTCGAAGCGCCCGATGCGTCGATCTGTCGCACCCGTGAACGCGCCGGTTTCGTGCCCGAATAATTCGCTGGCGATCAAGCCTGGAGCCAGGGCGGCGCAGTTGACTTTCACCAGAAGTTTTTCGCGCCGCTGGCTACGGTCGTGAATGGCACGCGCGATCAATTCTTTGCCCGTGCCGGTTTCACCAAGAATCAACACCGTCGAATCTGCCGCCTGAGCCACCTGTTCGACGGCCACTCGCACCTGTTGCATGGCGCTGCTGTTGCCAACGATATCGCCGAAGTCATTGTCGGCGCGAATTTCGTCACGCAGGTAGACGTTCTGCTGTTCCAACTCACCCTTCAGACGGTCAATCTCGCCGTACGCCGAGGCGTTATCTAATGCGATCGCCAGTTGTTCGCAGACCTCGTTCAGCAGTTCAAGGTCCCAGCGATCCGGCTGTTCCGCGTGTCGTGACGCGATGCCCAGCACACCGACACTCTGTTCTCGCGACAACAGAGGCAGGTAAACATTCGAACGGTAGCCCATTTTGAACAGCAACGCGTCCTCCGCAAACTGCTGCGATCCTTCCAGCGACCGAGCCACGCGCGGCGTGCGGTGCTCCATGACCCAGTCGAACGCTGATCCCGGTGTCGCCCGCATGGGAATATCTACGGACCGGTTGCCTTCGCTGTTGAACTCCAATGCGAATCCGGTTCGAGCCGTTTCGCGATGTTCCGTCAGCAGCAGGCTGACGCGGTCGCAATCCAGCAACTTGTGAATCTGTTCGGCCGCGTATTCGAAGACTTCTCGCACATTCAGACTGGAATTAATAATCTGACTGAGCTGCGCAAGCAGTCGATAACGTTGTTCGGAAACCCGAAGTTGCTCGGTTTGCTTTTCAACTTCGCATTTCAGCAGGTCGAGGAATTCATCCTTCGTCTTGTTCGCTTCCGCCAGTTCTGTGTTCTTCTGTTGCAACTCATGAAGCCGCCGAGCCTTTTCAATACTGATCGCGATGTGACCCGCGAGCCGGCGAAGCAACGCGGCGTGCTCCTGTGTGTATGCGTGCCTTTGACGGCTGGAAAAAAAGATGACGCCGATGGGTTTTCCGTCTGCGAGCAAAGGCAAGGTTAAGCTCGACTTCATGCCCTCGCGAACGATCAACTCAGTCGACAGAGATTGCTTTTTAGTCGACAGATAATCATCAAGGTCGTCGATAATTCGCGGCTGCCCGGTTTCCAGGAGTGGTGCGAGTGTCGAGCCTTTCAGATGGGCGGCGTATCCGACCTTGAGTGAGATATCACCGTCTGATCGACATGAAGTGAGCCGCAACAGATTCGTGGGTTCTTCAAGCAGTGCGACTGCGATTCGGTTGTATGGCACGATGCCATGAAGTTGGTCGTAGACCGAATTGAACAACTCTTCGAAGCCGAGCCCCATGTTGAGCTGCTCAAGCAGTTGCTCCGTCAACCGGTTGTATTCGTCCCGTGCGTGTGGGAGCGGGTGGATATCCATCGATATATGGTCATTCAGTAAAATGCCGTTGTTCTTGGCGTTGTCGTGAGATTTGAGGCAGCTAAGAGCGAGTCCGAGATTAGGGTTAAGGCGGTAGCGAAAGTCGTAGAGACTTCCGACGATCTGATAATACGGACCGAAAATCCCAATGCACAGGAGCACAGGTTCGGCAGAAAACTTGGGGCAGAAAAATGGAGCACTGGCATCTTTCTGCCCACATTTTTCTGCTAATTGAACGCACAGAAACAGCGCAACCGGACCACTGTTCATCCCTGCCAGGCAGTAGCAAACGGGCGTCCAGTGCTCTCTGCGAGTTTCGCTGTCCTAAAATCAAGCCGTCACCAAGCACTGGCAGCAAACTGCGGAGTTCCGAGTTCCTGTAGTCTATCCGGCAATCAATCGGGATACAAACGAAGTGACCATATATGGTTGTCCAGTCACCATGATTAACAGACGGTTTATTGGCCACAAGTCGTTTTGCTGTATTGGTTTACGACTCACTTTTAAGATCGAGTCACTTTGGGAACGCCGAATGCATGTATTGAAACTGTCTGCAACGGAAGCGACTTGTCGAAAGTGACTAACCGTGTTGCAGATGAGTATTGAAGCTTCACGCGACTTCCAATTGTGTGAGCGGAATGTTCCGCACTCGATTCGATCAACGGGACTTCACCTCTGGCATGCACTCTTTCAAAGGCGCGGGATGGCTCACGTTGTTGCTCAGCCTTGTTTGGACTGCAAGTACACCGAGTGTGTTGTGGTCTGTCCGGCAGGGTGTTTTCACGAGGGTGTTCGGATGCTTTATATCCATCCGGACGACTGTATTGACTGCGAAGCGTGTGTGCCGGCCTGTCCGGCGAACGCGATTTATCACGAGGACAAACTGCCGGTCGAGTGGTCTCCGTTTCGAGACCTGAACGCAACGATGGCTCGGCAGTGCGCAACGATTACGAGCCGACGGGCGGCGACAACGAACTGACAAGCTTAAGTACCAATCACGTTAAACCACGGAGACGAATCGATGGGAGTTTTGATTACAGAAACGGCAGCTCGCGAAATCAAGAAGGTGATCACCGAACAGAAGATGCCGGAAGGGACCGCGTTGCGCATTGGCGTGGCGGGCGGCGGTTGTAGCGGCTTCGAATACAAGCTTGACTTTGACGCCAATGTGAGTGAGGAAACCGACTCAGTTCGCGAGATTCATGGCGTGCGTGTCGCCGTGGACAAGAAGAGTTCGCTGTATCTCGACGGAACGGAACTTGACTTCCACGAAGGTCTCGACAAACGAGGTTTCGTTTTCAACAACCCGAATGCAACCAAATCGTGCGGTTGCGGCAGTTCGTTCTCGGCCTGATGTCTGATGGAAATCGACTTGATGGAAGAACGCGGTGACCGGCCAATGGCACGACAACGAAAGGGCACTTGATGCCAACTGAAAACGCATTACTGAAAGAGTATTCCGAACGCGAATACGAACATGGTTTCGTCACCGACATCGAAGCCGATGCCATCGCGCCGGGGCTGAGCGAAGATATCGTTCGTCTGATTTCGTCGAAGAAAGACGAACCCGAATGGCTCTTGGAATGGCGGCTCAAGGCCTATCGTCATTGGCTGACACTGGAAGAGCCGCAATGGCAGAACGTCCATTATCCTCCGATCGACTATCAGGCGGCGGTCTATTATTCCGCACCAAAGCAGAAGCCATTGCTGAACAGTCTGGACGAAGTCGATCCCGCGTTGCTGGAGACTTACGAAAAGCTGGGAATCCCGCTGGAGGAACAGAAGGCGTTGGCGGGCGTTGCAGTGGACGCCATCTTCGACAGTGTTTCTGTGGCGACAACGTACAGGGAAACGCTGGAGAAAGAGGGAGTGATCTTCGGTCCGTTTTCAGATGCCGTGCATAAGTATCCGGAACTGGTGAAGAAGTATCTGGGCTCCGTTGTTCCGTCTTCAGACAACTTCTTCGCGGCACTCAATTCGGCGGTCTTCAGTGACGGATCGTTCTGCTACATCCCCAAGGGCGTGCGTTGCCCGCTGGAGCTTTCGACCTACTTTCGGATCAATGCGCAGAACACGGGACAATTTGAGCGCACGCTGATTATCGCCGAGGAAGGAAGCTACGTCAGCTACCTCGAGGGCTGCACAGCGCCGAAACGTGATGAGAACCAATTGCACGCGGCTGTCGTGGAACTGGTCGCGATGAAAGATGCGCAGATCAAATATTCGACCGTGCAGAATTGGTACCCCGGTGATGCTGAGGGCAAGGGCGGTATCTACAACTTCGTGACCAAGCGCGGTGTGTGTCGCGGTGAAAATTCGAAGATCTCCTGGACACAGGTCGAGACCGGTTCCGCGATCACCTGGAAATACCCCAGCGTTATTTTGCAGGGAGACAATTCCGTCGGCGAATTCTATTCAGTGGCCGTGACGGCGAATCGACAGCAGGCCGATACCGGTTCGAAGATGATCCATATCGGCAAGAACACGAAGAGCACAATCATCTCCAAGGGTATTTCGGCCGGTCGGGGACAAAACAATTATCGCGGCCTGGTGAAAATTCAGAAGGGCGCGACGAACGCTCGAAATTTCTCGCAGTGCGATTCGCTGCTCATCGGCGATCGTTGCGGTGCCCATACATTTCCCTACATCGAAGTCCGCAACGCATCGGCCAAAGTCGAACACGAAGCATCGACATCCAAAGTGGGCGAAGACCAGATCTACTACTGCCGACAGCGTGGCCTGCCGACCGAGGACGCTGTCAACATGATCGTCAATGGGTTCTGCAAGGAAGTCTACGACGTCTTGCCCATGGAATTCGCCCTTGAGGCCAGAAAACTGCTAAGCGTCAGCCTCGAAGGCAGCGTTGGATAACGGAGTCGCGGCGAAATACATATCAATTCTGGCCGAAACTCTCTGCGAGTTTCGCTACATGAAGAAGGAATAGCAATGCTGGAAATCAAAGATCTACACGCTCGATGCGACGCAACGGAAATCCTGCGCGGGATCAATCTACAGGTCCGCGCAGGGGAAGTTCACGCCATTATGGGACCGAACGGCTCCGGCAAGAGCACGTTGGCTCACGTGCTGGCCGGTCGCGAAGACTATGAAGTGACGCAGGGCGAAGTTCTCTTCAACGGGACCAGTCTGCTCGACATGGAGGTCGAACAACGAGCGGCGGAAGGCATCTTTATGGCCTATCAGTATCCCGTCGAGATCCCTGGTGTCAGCAACAAGTATTTTCTCAAAGCGGCGATGAACTCGATTCGCAAACACCACAAGCAACCATTGATCGACACGATGGACTTTCTGAAGGTGCTCAAAGAGAAAATGCAGCTGCTCGGTATGGACAAGAGCATGATGGAGCGGTCTGTCAACGAGGGATTCTCCGGCGGTGAGAAGAAGCGAAACGAGATTCTGCAAATGGCCATGTTGCAGCCAAAGCTGGCCGTGCTGGATGAAACCGATTCCGGTCTGGATATCGATGCACTGCGTATCGTGGCGGACGGAGTGAACACGCTGCGGAGTCCGGAACGTGCGATCATCGTGGTGACTCATTACCAGCGGCTGCTGGACTACATCGTGCCGGACTACGTTCACGTTTTGGCCGAAGGCAGGATTGTCCGTTCCGGTGACAAGACGCTGGCGCTGGAGTTGGAAGAAAAGGGTTACGGCTTCCTTGAGGCCTTGTCGCCGTCTGCTGCTGCAGCAGCAGTGTAATTCGACCGGCGACGGAGAATTTCACGCAACAGCTTGCCCCAGACGTAACGTAACGCATCCTGATCAGGCCATTCGGAAAGAGAGAAGTTGATGATCGTCACGGAAACAAACACCTATCACGACGAGCACGCAAAGTTCTGCGAAGGACAATCTGCGACCGCGCCGATTTGGCTGCAGGAACTGCGAGAACGGGGCCTCAGTCAATTCCACGAACTCGGCCTGCCAACAACGCGGGACGAAGAATGGCGATTTACAAACATCGCTCCCATTACCACTCACCCGTTCGCGATCGCCGACGTCGGAGCGTTTTCTGAATCGCAGATCGACCAGTTAGTCCAACAGGCGGAGCTGGATGAAGACTTTCATCAACTGGTGTTTGTCAATGGTCGATTCGCTAAGCAGTGGTCGCGTCTTCACGACCTGCCAGCCAATGTGATTGTCGAGAGTCTCGCGGAATCCATTGATCACAGGCCGGATACGGTTGAGGACCGGCTTCTCGGTAATGGCGATGTTGAACTGTCAGCCTTCGTTTCGCTCAATACAGCCTTCGTCGATGACGGCGCATACGTGAGCGTTCCGGAGGGTGTTTCGGTTGACCGGCCCATCCACCTGATTTTTCTTACCGTAGCCGATACGCCATCGTTCTGTCATCCCCGTAATATAGTCTCTCTCGGAAAGAACAGTCGAGCCACGGTGATTGAAAGTTATCTGGGATGCGAAGGTGCCAGGTACTTCACCAATACCGTCACGAAAATCGAGGTCGGCGAATCAGCCGAGTTGAGTCACCATAAGCTGCAGCACGAGCAAGCGAATGCCCTGCATGTTGCAACGACTTCCGTCCATCAGCAGACGAAAAGCCGTTTCCGTTCGCACTATTTTTCGTTCGGCGGTGATCTCACTCGCAACAAGTTGAACTGCACTCTCGACGGTGAGGGAATCGAATGCACATTGAACGGGCTCTATATGCCCACCGGCGACCAGCTGATGGATTGCCGCACAGAAATCCATCACGCGAAGCCGAACTGCAACAGCTTCGAGTTGTATAAAGGAATCCTGGACGATCGCGCGAAGGGAGTCTTCAACGGCAAGATTCACGTTTATCCTGACGCCCAGAAGACGGACGCGAAGCAGAGCAATCAGACAATCCTGTTATCCGACGATGCAATCATCGACACCAAGCCGCAACTGGAAATCTATGCGGATGATGTCCGCTGCACGCACGGAGCTACAGTCGGTGAGCTGGATGAACAGGCGATCTACTACCTGCGTTCCCGCGGAATTCCCGCCGATCTTGCGAGGACGATGTTGATCTTTGCTTTCGCCAACGATGTCGTGCAGGGCGTCAAACTTCCCGCCGTCAGACAGCATCTGGAATCCATCCTGCTGTCAGAGCGAGGGCTGCCAAATGTTTGATTCTGTAGAATGCAACTCGATGGAGACGCTTGTGTCACCGCTGGAGAATACGAAGTTCGACGTGGACGCCGTTCGTCGGGACTTCCCGATCCTGGCGAGTCGAATTCACGGTCATCCGTTGGTTTACCTCGACAACGCGGCGACCACTCAAAAGCCGCAAGCGGTCATCGACGCGATTGTTAATTACTACACGTCGACCAACGCCAATATCCATCGCGGTGTTCACCAGTTGAGCGTCGACGCCACGCGAATGCACGACAACGCACGTGCCAAAGTGAAATCGTTTTTGAATGCGGATGACGTTGCGGAAATCATCTTCGTTCGTGGAGCCACCGAGGGAATCAACCTTGTTGCGAGCACATTCGGCAAACAACAGGTTGGGCCGGGAGACGAAGTCGTCGTCACGGCGATGGAACATCATTCGAATATCGTGCCGTGGCAGGTGTTGTGCGAGCAACAGGGGGCCACTTTGCGAGTCGTTCCGATTGATGAGCAGGGCCAGTTGCTGTGGGAGGATTTCGAATCACTGATTAACAAGCGGACGAAACTGGTCGCGGTCACGCACGTTTCCAACGCTCTGGGGACGGTCAATCCGATCCGGGAAATCGTGGATCTTTGTCACCAGCATGGTGCCGCAGTCATTGTTGACGGAGCGCAGGCCGCCGCGCATATGACGGTCGATGTGCAGGATCTGGATTGCGACTTCTATGTCATTTCCGGCCATAAACTGTATGGGCCGACTGGAATTGGCGTTCTGTATGGAAAACGCGAGTTATTGGAATCGATGCCGCCGTACCAGACCGGCGGTGACATGATCAGCTCCGTCACTTTCGAGAAGACGACCTATAACACACTCCCACACAAGTTCGAGGCGGGTACGCCCGACATTGCCGGCGCCATCGGACTGGGTGCCGCGATCGACTACCTGAGGGAACTCGACTGGCCCGCAGTCTGTGCTCATGAAGAAGAATTACTGACACACGCGACAGACGCTTTGTCAGCGATTAACGGCGTTCGCATCATCGGCACGGCGGATCAGAAGCGGGCCGTGCTGTCGTTCGTCATCGAAGGAGCACACCCTCACGACATTGGAACGATTCTCGATTACGAAGGCATCGCGGTTCGCACCGGTCATCATTGTGCGCAACCAGTTATGGAGCGGTTTGGCATTCCGGCAACGACTCGTATTTCGCTGGGCCTTTACAACACACGAGACGAGATCGATGCGATGGTCTGTGCGATCAACAAAGTGAAGGAGGTGTTCCGGTGTTAGACGACGAACTCCGCGAACTGTATCAGGATGTCATTCTGGATCATCAGCAGGATCCACGGAACTTCGGCCCGATGCAGCATCCGACCCATCACGCCGAAGGTTTCAATCCCTTGTGCGGCGATCGTATTCGGCTTGAGCTGGATATGGACGGTGATCGAATTCGACAGGTGAGTTTTACCGGTGCCGGGTGTGCGATTTCCACAGCATCCGCTTCGTTGATGACTGAAGCATTGACCGGGAAAACGCGAGCCGAAGCGGAAGCGGTATCGCAGGACTTTCGCGATCTGGTCACCGGCAGGCTGCGTGACACAGAGGACGGTGAAACTGCCGAAACATCGCGACTTGGAAAACTCTACGTGCTGGCCGGCGTGCAGCAGTTTCCGGTGCGAGTGAAGTGCGCCACCCTGGCGTGGCACACGCTGGCAGCCGCGTTGAATGAGGAGAAGCCGGAGCCCGTCACAACGGAGTAGAGAAGGAATGTTTGTTTCGCTTCAACTTAGTAGGAGAACAAGATGACTCATGTGGTTGCGGAACCGTGTGTCGACTGCAAATACACAGACTGCGTCGTGGTCTGTCCCGTAGAGTGCTTCTATGAGGGCGAGAGGATGCTGTACATCCATCCGGAAGAGTGCATCGACTGCGAAGCCTGTGTGCCGGAATGTCCGGTGGAAGCCATCTTCTACGAAGATAACCTGCCCGAGAAATGGGCATCCTACACAGAACTGAACGCCGAAAAGGCGGAGCAGTGCGAAGTCATCACGGAGCAGAAGACACCCTTGGCCGATCGCTGATGATAAAGCGATACGTGTAACTGCAGTGGGGCAGGTTTGTAGCCTGTCATCGCCGATTCGGCAGGCTCACAACCTGCTTCACCATAGAGGAGAACGTCTTGACCACGACAACTGATTTCTACAACGAAGCCGATCGCCTGAAAGACGACGGCCAATACGAACTCGCCATCGAGAAACTGACAGAATTGCTGGCCGGAGACGAATTACACGCTCTGGCTCATTCAGCACTGGCAGTCCTGTACGGCAAAGTGAACCAACATGAAAAAGCCATCGCACATGCCGTCCGCACCAGCGAGCTGGAGCCCAACGATTCGTTCAGTTGGACAGCGTTAAGTGTGATCTATCAGCGCGCTTACGCCGGAACGAACAACCAGCAGTACATACAAATGGCGGAAGACGCCATGGCAAAGTCACAGTCAATGTCCGGGCATTGATTCGCCGAACGAACTGTGCGGATGAGTCACCGTCCGTGCGTTCAATCTCAGACCTCCGTCTCCCTGGCCCTCTCCCTTCAATAGACCATATTCCATGTTACTTCGGCGTGGCTTCACACTTATCGAACTACTTGTCGTCATCGCGATCATCGCCATTCTGATCGCCCTGCTGCTTCCAGCCGTGCAGCAGGCCCGTGAGGCGGCCCGGCGAACTCAATGCAAAAACAACCTCAAGCAGATTGGGTTGGCGATTCACAATTACGAAAGTACGCATCGCGTATTCCCGCCCAGCAGCACCAGCGGCCTGGGCATGGGAGTCTGGGGCTATCCGGGAACGGGGCCCAATGATCCGGCCATCCATCTGCACAGCTTCGCCAGTTTGATTCTGCCTTATGTCGACGGTGCGAATCTTTACAACAGTATCGATTACAACGTGTCCGCGCTGGCTCCCGCGAATCAGCAGGCAGCCTCTGAAATTCTGTCGTTCTATCGCTGTCCCAGTTTCACGGGACCGGATTTCAGTGATGACCCATTGTACGTGACGACGGTGGGGTTCGACCGCTTCGCGATTAGGAATTACGTGGCTATGGGAGCACGCACGGTCGTCGGACTTTCCGGTGCCATTCCCGCAGACGGTGTGATGTATCCCGGATCACGCACGGGATTTCGCGACATCACAGACGGCACGTCCAGCACGATCATGATGGCGGAAACACGCGAAACCAAAGCGTCTGTCTGGATCGACGGCACAACGGCAAGTGTCGCGGCTCGGTCGTTCGCTTTGCTGCCGCCGACGTATGCGGCTGATGCTGTGTCGATCAATGTGGAGCCCTATTTTCCGCCCGGCATCTTTCCAAACTCGATCGGCCAGAACTGGGGGCCGTCCAGCTTTCATACGGGCGGCGCTCATCACCTGCTGTGTGACGGATCGGTTCAGTTTCTCTCGGAAAACATGGACGTCGGCGTCTACGATTCACTCACCACACGAAATGGCGGCGAGGTCGTTGGTGAGTTCTGACCGAAGCCGTGAAAGTCCCGATGTGATCATCGCAGGGAACGCCCTGGTTGCGGATTCTGCCTTCGCAATCCGAAGGGACGCTCACGCAGATTTTGACAGAGGGTTTGATTGATGACGACACAACCTATCAGCCTGCAGATCGTCAAGCCGCACGCGCTGCAGAAACGCGCGAACGGGGACATTCTACTTTACGGAAGTTAGGGCATTTGTTTAGTCTCTGTGCATGCCGCTAACATCAACGGTATCACAAGGTGGGTTTGTTTACCATGTCCTGAATCGGGGCAATGGCCACAGCGACGTCTTTCACGAGGATGATGACTTTGCCGCGTTTGTGAACCTGATGCAGGAGGCTCATGAAAAGGTGCCGATGCGGGTGACTGGGTTTTGTCTGGACACCCAAATAAGGTTCCAGCCACCTTTTTTCCCCCGCCAACAAAGACCATCGACCCGACCTCAAACAACTGCTCTATATTCTCACGGTGAG
>CALFOL010000898.1 GCA_937919915.1 uncultured Planctomycetaceae bacterium | reverse complement strand
ATTATTCAACTCAAACCGCCACTCACGTTTCAACTAAACAAGGGACGTCCCCCTTTGCCATGAAGGGCAATGTCGTTGATATGGCGGTCGGGATCATTATTGGAGCCGGATTCGGGAAAATCGTACAGTCGATGGTGAACGACATCATCATGCCCGTGGTTGGAGCGATGGCTAAAACGGGAAGTATCGGATCTCAGTTTCTTTTCCTTGGCGAGGGCGAGAAGCCTAAGTCTATAGAGGCCGCAAAGGAAGCTAGTGTTCCGTACATTGCCTGGGGGCCGTTTGTTCAGACAACGATGGACTTTCTGATCGTTGCATTCTGTGTGTTCATGGTCGTCAAATTTATGAATAAGGCGCAGAGTCTTACAGCTGCAGATGCTCCAGTCGAAGATGATGCTCCAAAACCGCCACCGGAAGACATCGCGCTGCTTCGCGAGATTCGTGACTCATTGAAGAAGTAGCATCTGCGAGACGTTCGAATCTTTCGAATATCAAAGTGTCGATACATGACAAGAGCCTGGTTCGGTCAACGAACCAGGCTCTTTCTATTGCCGGTGCTTTTAGGTTAGGACTTGGGATGGTCGGATCTCCAGTTTGAGGGCAAAACGCCGAAGATCAATCCGAGGTCACATTCCCCAAAGTTGATAACCCCGGGAGAATACCTCTAAGCGAAATCGCGAGTGGCAGGGTGGTTTGCTTATGCCTGGTCCGATTCCACAACCCATGTGTCTCCGCTGTTCAGCAGTTGCTCGATGTCGCCATCACCGTGCAGTTCCTTAGCGGCGAGGACCTGGTTGCGGACGGATTCGT
Organism: uncultured Planctomycetaceae bacterium; assembly: GCA_937919915.1. Taxonomy (GTDB): domain Bacteria; phylum Planctomycetota; class Planctomycetia; order Planctomycetales; family Planctomycetaceae; genus Fuerstiella. Next base: position 11,789 of record CALFOL010000898.1, on the reverse strand, counting down.
CGTACACAGGGCGGGAGACGTTCCGAATGACCCCCATCGGTTCCGGGAATTCCGGATGGCGCATTTGAGCCAACAGGAACGCGAGGCTTGGGTCTTCAGCGTTTTCGTCGTGGAACAGTAGATCATCTTCTGAAATGCCACCGTTGAGTTCGACGACTTCTGGTCGTCCGTGAGCGTTCAGGCGGACACCCTTGTCTTTTTCTTTGCCGAAGATGAGTGGCTTACCGTGTTCCAGGTAAACGATGTTGTCTTCCTTTTCGCCCTTCTTTGAAGCGTAGTAGAAGGCTCCAGGGTTGAAGACATTGCAGTCCTGATACACCTCAACAAATGACGTCCCTTTATGATGGGCTGCGCGGGTTAGGGTTGCGGCGAGATGTTTGGTGTCGACATCGACGGAACGTGCGACGAATGTTGCTTCGCATCCAATGACGACGGAAAGTGGATTTAACGGATTATCGAGAGAGCCGTAAGGAGTGCTTTTGGTCCTGGAGCCCCGCGGGCTGGTGGGGGAATACTGGCCTTTGGTTAGTCCGTAAATCTGGTTATTGAACAGGATGATGTTGATGTCCAGGTTTCGTCGAATGGCGTGCATCAGATGATTGCCACCGATTGACAACGCGTCACCATCGCCTGTGATGACCCAGACGTTCAGTTCCGGATTGGACAGCTTGACGCCTGTTGCCACTGCGGGGGCTCGCCCATGAATACTGTGAAAGCCATAGCAGTTCATGTAGTAAGGGAAGCGACTGGAGCAGCCGATTCCGGATACGAAGCAGAACTTTTCACGGGGAATACCCAGTTCGGGCAGCACTTTTTTCATTTGTGCGAGAATGGAATAGTCACCGCATCTGGGGCACCAGCGGACTTCCTGGTCGCTTGCGAAATCCTTGGCGGTGAGTTGTGGAAGAAGCGTCGACATTTCCAGGAATCCTCAGGTGAGTTTCGATGTTTTGGGTTTGTTCTTGTTTGAAAACCTTGTCAGTAACTGTCCCTTGGCTGGATCTATTCCATAAGAAATTCGTTGATCTTGTTGTAGACCTCAGCGACCTTAAACGGCTTGCCCTGGATCTTGCTATAAGACCTGGCGTCGACCAAATACTTGCTGCGGATCACGATCGACAGCTGTCCTAAGTTCAATTCCGGGATCAGCACTTTCTTGAAGCTCTTGAGAAGAGTCTCAAGATTTCGCGGGAAGGGATTCAGGTAACGAAGGTGAACGTGAGAGACGCGTTTGCCGTCCTGTTGAGCGTTTCGCACGGCCGTCCGGCAGGCTCCGAAGGTTCCGCCCCAGCTGACGACCAGCAGATCGCCGGAGTCTGCCCCGTCGACTTCCAGTGCCGGAATAAAGTTGGCAATGTTTGCGACTTTTCGAGCTCGCGTGTCAGACATGTGCTCATGGTTTTCCGGACTGTATTCTACATTTCCGGTGCCATCTCGCTTTTCGAGTCCCCCAATACGATGTTCCAGTCCGGGAGTACCGGGCCTGGCCCACGGACGGACCAATCGTTCGTCACGGAGGTACGGCCAGTAGCCATCATCTGTGTTTGGGTCGGTGATGTATTTGACTTTGATGGGTTGAATGTCAGCAACCTCGGGAACCATCCACGGTTCTGCTCCGTTCGCGATATACCCATCAGACAGCAGAATCACTGGAGTCATGAATTCTACGGCCATACGCAGGGCCTCCTGGATTGCCCAAAAGCAGTCACCAGGGGTTTGGGGGGCGATGATTGGCAGCGGTGATTCTCCGTTGCGGCCGAAAAACGCCATCAGTAGGTCAGATTGCTCTGTCTTCGTTGGCAGTCCCGTACTCGGTCCGCCGCGCTGGACATCGATGATGACCATTGGCAGCTCTGTAATCATGCCGAGACCCATGGCCTCGCCTTTCAGGCAGATGCCCGGACCGCTGCTGGCCGTGACTGCCAGCGCGCCTCCGAACGCAGCACCGCAGGTGGCTGACATGGCAGCGATTTCGTCTTCTGCCTGAAACGTTGACACACCGAAGTGTTTCAGTTTCGAAAGTTCATGCAGGATGTCGCTGGCTGGTGTGATCGGATAGCCGCTGAACACAAGGTCAGCATTGCTGAGTCTTGCGGCGATTGCCATGCCCATTGCCAGCGCTTCGTTGCCGGTGATCTTGCGATATTTGCCCGCCGCCAGTTTGGCCGGTGCAACTTCGTAATGGACTGTAAAGGCTTCTGTGGAAAACCCGAAGTTCGATCCTCCCGTCAGAGCTCGAACGTTGGCTTCCGCGATTTTCGGTTTCTTGCCAAATTTGGCTTCAATCCAGTCCAGCGTCGGTTTGGAGTCGCGATCATAAAGCCAATACACGAGTCCCAGTGCGAAGAAGTTCTTGCAACGGTCGGCTTCGGTTTGTGATAACCCCAGCCCTTCGACGGCGTCTCGCGTAAGTCGCGTCATGGGGACTTTATGTACCCGGAATGCTGCCAGATTCTCATCGCCGTCGAGTGGATTGGATTCGTAGCCCGCTTTTTTGAGGTTCGATTTTTCGAACGCGTCTTCGTTGACGATCAACGTGCCACCGCGTTTCAGGTCGGCGATGTTGGATTTCAACGCCGCCGGGTTCATTGCCACCAGCGTGTCGACTTCATCGCCCGGCGTGTGGATTTCCTGACTGGAGAAGCAAATCTGAAATCCACTCACCCCTGCGATCGTGCCAGCCGGCGCTCGTATTTCTGCCGGAAAGTCTGGTAGCGTACAGACGTCGTTCCCGAAGACCGCCGAGACGTTGGTGAACTGAGTTCCGGCGAGCTGCATCCCGTCACCACTGTCTCCGCAAAAGCGAATGACAACGGTATCGACGGACTCCTTGTGACGATCTTCCGGTGAAAGCGGTAGGTCAGCAACGGACATTCCTTGGACTCCAGGGGAGATTAAGAATCAGAGGCAGATTTTGTTCAACAGTTACTTGTTCGTGGACGTTCTCTCATCAATGAGTAATTTGCATTCCTGGCAATGTTTCGCCAGGAAGTTCAGGCCAGTACATCTTTACAAGGTGACCATGGGAAGTGAACGTAACTCAGGGTGTTGTCGTCAGGAAAAAATGAGAACATCTTTTTTTCTGTTTCCTGTCTCACATGAGTTGCGAACAACGATTCAGTTTGCACGTCTTGTGAAATTATACGCACTATCCACAGCGTTCTGTACACCGGAAATCGCAGAATTGTCTGCAATATGCTGTTCGTTACCGACGCAACAAACGGCTTGAGACGATGCAATACAATTTCGATGCGGTTTGATCGTCACGTCTCCGGAATTCAATTGTCAACAGCCAGTCGTCGTGATTCCACCTGCTCGGTTTCTACGCGTTTCGGATGCCGAGACGCAGCGTTGCATCGCATGACTTGACGGACGAAATGTGAAAGCAACAATCCTCTCTGTTCATGTTTCCCCTCTACGGAGAATCTCTATGTATTCCCTGCGACTTTTTCTTGTTGCCACGATTTTCTCAGCGGGAACCGTGAATGCTACAGACTGGTCGCAATGGCGAGGTCCCAACGGAAATAACATCGCTCCAGAAGGGCAAAGCGTCCCGACGCAGTGGAGTGAATCTCAGAACGTTATCTGGAAGGTTGAGGTGCCAGGCCGTGGCCATTCGTCGCCGACGATTATTGGTGATTTGATTGTCCTCACAAGTGCTGATGAGGCTGGCCAGCGGCAAGGTGTGTTTGGTTTCGATCGTGACTCCGGTAAGCAGCTGTGGGGCACTATCGTTAGTCAGGGAGGCTTTTTGAAGGCTCACCAGAAGAACACTCATGCGTCTGCAACGGCCTGCAGCGATGGGAAGCAAATCTACGCAACATTTTGCCATCACGACAAAGTCGAAGCTGTTGCACTCGACCTGAAGGGAACGATTATTTGGCAGCAGGATCTCGGCGGGTTTCGGCCGAAGCAGTATGAGTACGGCTATGCGGCGTCGCCGACTTTATACAACGGCACGCTGATTGTTTCTGCTGATTGCGACACTGTGGCGTGGTTGAAGGCTGTGGATGTCAAAACCGGCAAGACGGTTTGGGAGCAGAAGCGGCCGCAGATGTTGAACTGGTCGTCGCCGATCGTCGCTAACGTGGCGGGCCGTGAGCAGTTGATTCTAAGCGGATGCGAACAGATTGCGTCGTATGATCCGAAAACTGGCAAGCCGTTGTGGTCGACGCCGTGTCTCACTATGGCGACTTGCGGCACTGTCGTCTGGGATGATGACACAATCTACGCGAGCGGTGGCTATCCGAAGAAGGAAACGGTAGCCGTACATGGTGATGGTTCTGGCGTCGTCTGGCAAAACACCGTGAAGTGTTACGAACAATCAATGTTGATCAGTGATGGATACCTCTACGCTGTTGACGATCAAGGGATCGCGTATTGCTGGGAAGCGAAGACTCGTCGAGAAATGTGGAAAGAACGACTGAAGGGACCTGTGTCGGCGTCACCGGTTTTGGTCGGTGACACAATCTATGCGTCCAACGAACGAGGCATGACGTTTGTCTTTAAGGCGAATCCACAGAAATTCGAGGCGATCGCCCGAAATCAACTGGGATCTGAGTCGTTTGCGACTCCGACCGTGGTTGACAACCGCATTTATCTTCGCGTGGCATCAGGCGAGGGCGACAGTCGCACAGAGATGCTGTACGCGATCGGCTTATGATAGACTCGTTTGAGTCGGCATCACGCAACTGTGCGATGGCTGCGATCCGCTGTTTCCAATTCAGATCGACGTCGACCGGGATTGGTACACAGCCTCGACACCACGTCAGCCGGTTGCCAGCCGTGTTGCCACGGTGCAGGCGTGCAGGAACTCTGGCACGTCGAGCGTCTCTTTGACGGTGTGGATGTTGTGCTGACCGCAGCCGAGTGTGACGGTTGGAAAGCCGTGAGCCGTCATCCAATTGGCGTCCAGGCCGCCATTGCCGATAATCGTCTGCGGGGTGAGGTCGCTGTGTTCTATGGCTTCAGCTGCTGTCTTTACGCAGGCAGCAGTCGTCTTGATTCGGAAGGCTTCGTATCGCACATCCTCTGAAAAGGACACGTCAGCCGTTCGGCCATCTACTGTTTTGACGCTGTTCGCTGCTCGTTCAAAGGCATTGCGGAATTCCGATGAGATGCGATCACGAAATGCGGAGTGATGGCTGCGGGTTTCTGCCTGAATGGAAATGTCCGGCATCACAACGTTCGTCGCTGAGCCTCCATTGATCACTCCCAGGTTGCTGGTTCCACGTTTGTTGCCTTTCTGGACAAGTCCGTGCCAGCCGTTTTTTTGAAGGTCCGCCAATGCGACAGCAGCTACGATCCCCGCATTCACGCCTTGCTCAGGGTGAACGCCCGCGTGACTCGGGATACCTGCCACGTCGATCTGCAGGTACATCGCACCGACTGCACCGATCGTCAGGCTGGCGGGATCGCGGCCGTCCCAGTTGAAGCACAGTTCCGGCTTGCCGAGCTTACTGGCAGTCAGGTAGCGAGCTCCTCGGAGTCCGATCTCTTCCTGAACCGTGAACAGCAGAGTCAGTGGCGGATGCGGCAGCTTTTGACGCAGAATCTCGGCGATCGCCGTCAGGACGACTGCACATCCCGCACGATTATCGCCGCCCAGTGCGGTGTTTTGGGAGGCTGGAAGAATCGTGTCACCTTGCCGCACTGGTCGGCAGCCGACGGCCAGCGGCACGGTGTCCATGTGTGCCATCAGCAATCGCCGCGGCTGCTTGAGCGTCCCTGGCAGTTTGACAATCAGGTTTCCAGTTTCTCCACCGGACGGACTGCGTTTATGAGCCGTATCGACTGTTGTTGCAGACGCAGGCACTCCACATTTTTGGAGCGTAGACTGAATCCACATGGAAACCCTGGATTCTTCACAGCTTTTGCCGGGAATCGCGAGCAGGTCCATCACTCGTTTGATGGCAGCGTTCACCTGAATCGGTTGCATGTTGCGTCTCTGCGGCGTGCCAGTGTTATCGACCGGAAGGAAGCTGAATCGTCATGCTCTCAAGCTTCCGTGCTACGACCGGCTCAGCTTTTTCTACTTGCGAACTTGAATGCTGTGCTTTGCGGACCACATCTCGTTGTATCCCTTTTGCGGCACGGTTGGAGGTCTTGCTGGCTAGTGTGACTTCGGTAAACGGCGAGGAAATTTTTCGACCATCTTCCGTTTCGATTTCGACTCGCAGCGCGCAAACGGCATGACCCTTGTCCTTTTTTACGTAGGGCAGAAAGACGTTGTAGCTTTGTCCCAGAGTGCCCTCGGCCCGATGAGCGTTCCACGCCCCGGAATCAAACGTGAACATGTGTGTGGGTATTGGGTTCTCGTCGTCGGAATCGTAATTGACGTATTCAAAAATCCGAACGACCCCATTCACCTTGATGGGCGAGGCTTTTCCGTGTGTGAAGAACATGATCTGTCCAGCGAAACCGCGAGCCGGTTTTTCATCGAGCCCCTGACCTTCTGCTGCTTCCCAGAGGCATAAGAGCTTGCTGACGCGATCCGGTGTCCGGGCTGCCTGCAGCATCGCTGCCGGGGCGTTCAGCACCGAGGACGAGGTTTGTAGCAGCGTCGTGGACGAGCATCCGACGAGTCCGCTTACAGCAGCCAGGCAGATTCCTGCGACGAGGGTTGCTGTTGGGGAGCTTCTGAGTAGTGGTCCAGCGTATTGCATCGAACGATCTTTCTACGACGCGTAAGCAAAGTTCGACTGGCGATTAAGATCGTCGGTCATCAGGCATGAACGTGCAGGAGAGCCCGTTCAGCGTTGTCAGCCACTGTCCGAAGGTGCTACTTTTTTGACCGGAGAAATCGGTCCGACCACGAACGTTTTTCTTTATTAACGGTTTCCAGATCTGCGTCGTCGATTCCGGCTTCTGATGCTGACAGCGTACGAATCGGTTCAGTGGACTGTCGCTTGCTGCCAGCCTGAATGATCATCGGATCATTCTTTTCGTCCTTGACCTGAGACGCTGACGTCTGCTGAACAGTCGTCTTTGTGTCCGCAGCAGCCTTTGCTCGCTTTTCTTCCAGGACCTTTCGTACCCACTCAGCCGCGGCGGCTTTATCTTCCGGATCCGCTTCAGAGCCTTTATTGTTTTTGGCTGCCGACTTCGCCAGAGCCTGCATGACCTTCGGATCCAGATTGGTTCCACTGGTCGTTACGATTTCGCCTTTCGCCGCAGCGTTAGAATTTGCCTGTGGTGGCAGAACGATTGCGCCGTCTGATGGCTGGTATTGTTCCATCTCCATCTGAGTTGGTTCGCGTGGAACCATAAACTCTGATTGCGGCATCCGATAGTAGTCGGCCTCTGAGGACGGAACACTGTAGAGTGGGCCGTGGATTTCTTCTGCTTCTGATTCCACAAAGTGCAAGCGTTCGGCTTCTACTTGTTTGATCAGTTCAGAATCCGCATCGCCATAGATGATGCGCGGGGTCAGGAAGATCAACAACTCGGTCCGGGCGGTATTGGTCCCGTCGTAGCGGAAAGCACGACCGATCAATGGCAGGTCTCCCAGCCACGGCACTTTGCGTTCCAAAGTCGCGTCTGACTTGGTGATCATACCACCGATGACGATGGTCTGGCCGTTGGGCACAGAGACAGTAGTGTCCGCGATGGCTGAATCGATAATCACGGACTCAACAACGTTGCCTGTCGCTGCGTCTGAGAAGACGGGTACGCCGCCCCCAGACAGAGAACTCTTTTCAGCGTAGACTTCCATGCTGATGTTGCCATCGGGTGTCACTCGCGGTGTCACTCGCAGAATGATACCGACATTCTGTTGTTCGATCGATGGAGAGACGATGTTGTTCGTGACAGTCACGCCATTGACGACGGGCACTTGTTGTCCGACTTGAATACTGGCCACATTGTTATGAGTGGTTCGAATCTGCGGACGGCTCAAGACGTGGACTGTACGCCGAGCTGCGAGCGCTCGGACGAGTACGCTGACCGCGTCGGACTGTGCTGAGAATACGAAACCGCCGAAGCCGAGGTCGCTGTTTTGGCGACCGAGGGAGAAGTTACTGATGCCTTGAGTCGCAACAGTGGAGTTGTTCGTTCGGCCAGAATTATTGCCGAGTGCAGTAGAGGTGTTGTTGAAGTTGAATCCGGGAGTTTCATTTCGCGACTGGATTTCAGTTGATTGTACTTGGTTGCCAGCCAAGTTTTGTTCCACGGTCGTTGTTGTCACAAGATCCGCGACACTGCTCAAAATGCTCCTTGAAAACAGTGTCGGATCCTGGAACCCAAGCTCAACCCCAAACTCATCTGTGTTGTCCAGCTGGACTTCAACAATCAGTGCCTGAATGATCACCTGTGGCGGATTCGCATCCAGGTCACCGATGATCTGGCTGATTTCTTCGAAGTATTCCGGCGAGGCACTTACGATCAGCGAGTTGCTGTTGTCATCAGGAGCGATAATCACTTCCTGACGCATTCGTTCAATGTTGCTGATCAGACCGGAGCTGTCCTGCAGGTCCTGCTGTTGCTCAAGGAATGTTTCCAGGGCATCAGCGACGACAGACGCCAGTACGTTCCGCAGCGGAATAACCTGTGTTCGCCGCTGTCGCGATTCAGCACTGTCAAGTCGCAGCAGAATCGCTTCTACCACGGACAGCGATTCTTCGCCCCCAATTGCAAGCACGGTATTTGTGCGGATATCGGCGGAGAACTGAACAGGAATCAAGCTGCTTGAAGAACCCTGAGTACCATCGATCTGAACACCCAGTTGGTCTTCCTGGTTTTGATTTTCGAACAATGATGTCAGCAGTTCGACCGACAGCTCAGCATCTGCGTTCTGAAGAGCAAAGACTTTGATCGACGCCACCGCTGATGGTGGCTGGTCGAGTTGAGTTGCCAATGCCTTGAGCAACGGCATGCTGGCTTCTGGTGCAGAGATGATCAGGCTGTTTGATCGAGGGTCTGCGTTGACACGGACGTCGACGAGGATTCCTGACTTAATCAGTTCCTTTCCGCCGCCCGCCGTTGCCAGAAATTCCAGGGCTGCTGATTTTCCATCTCGCAGTTCCTGAGCTCCCTGGTTGCCGCCGCCGCCGCCGCCGCCGCCGCCGCCGCCCGTGACCTGCTGTGGTGGGCTGCTGACACTCTGGATGGCCGTGTTGATGATTTCGGCCAGAGTTTCGGCCGTGGCATGCTTCAGCTCAACAATTTCAACTCGATGCACGGCACCTGGTGCGTCTGTGTCGAACTTTTCAACTAACGCTGCAATTTCTTCCAGGTCATTCGCTCGCCCCTGAACGACGATGGCGTTGGTTCGGGCATCTGCAAGGACGCGGATTCTGGTTCCCAACCCCGGACGGTCTGCATAGAACGTCTCGATTGATGCTGCGACCTGAGAAGCGATGGCGTTTCGCAGGCTGAATACCTTGAACTCCGATTCCGGATCAGTGCGGCGATCGAGTTCATCTGCCAGAGCCAGAATGGATTCCAGCTCGATTGCCGGCGAAATGATAAGCAGAGAATTCGGCTGCACAACCGGCAGGAATGCCGCGGTTTTGCGTTCGCTGGTGCCACGATTTCGCAGCTCTGTCAGCTGTTCGTAAACGCTGGTCATCAATTCGGCCATGGCCTCCGAATTCACAAACTTCAGACCAAGCAGGTGAATGTCCGGCAGCGAACCGACGCTCATCTCTTCAAGTTGTTTAATGATGGCTTCGACTTTGCGGACGTCTGCTTCATTGCCTTTGAGGATCAGAATTCCCAGATCCTGCATGGCCTGAACGTTGACGTCGCCACGAAGATTCAGCGAACTTTCGTCCTCGGCATCGTCACCAGTCAGCGGATTACCCGCGGCCTGGTTGCCTGCAACTGGCTGATCCGCCTGAGCTCGCATTGCCACCATGCGGTGGATCTGCTCACTCAGGTCTTTTGCAGTCAGGTCAGACACCCCTTTGTTGGGGACCAGTTTGACGGTTTCTGCTTTTTCGCCAGCCGGTTTATCCATCTCAGCGATCAACCGCGAAAGATGGTCGACTCGTGTCTTTGACGCTTCGATCAACAGTGTGTTGTCTGTTTGATCAATGCCGATTTGAAACAGCGGAGTTGAGTCTTCGGAACCATCTTCATCAGTAGTCCGCTGCACGACGAAGGTCGGCAAACCCTGCAGACCCTTACCGATCAGTGCAGCCCGTGATTCGAAGACGAGATAGATCGAACGAGCAATTTCAGATGCTTTGGCGTTTCGCACCGGAACGGATTTCAGTATTGCCGGACCTTCCTCCTGTGGCGAAGGTTCAGCCTTTGTGTCTCGTGGCTGGGGCACAACTTTGTCTGCAAAGGGGGGCGCAGATTCTGTCTGTTGAGAAGCCCATGAGACTCGTGGCGAGTCTTCGTCCTTACGAGCACTGGCTGTCACAAGCTGTGAGCGTCGGTTGTCGCCGCCAGCGGTCTGGGGCTCGTTGAGACTCTTCCACTCGTTCAATGCAGGGCGTGCGTAACGTGTCCGAGCCTGATCAAGTTTCAGCACAACCAGAAAGCTGCTTTGCTGAACCAGTCGAAACCCCTGAGGCTCGAGTTCCGCGTTCAGAATACGAACGGCGGAATCCAACTGATAGCGGGTCCGGTCGCGCCGAGCAAACGTTCCATGTGGGATCTTATCCATCACGAGTGTCAGGTTTCCCTGTTTCGCGACATCCCTCAGAACGCGTTCCCAGTTGGATTCGAAATAGCTTAGCCGAATTCCGTCGCTGTCCTCGACAGGTTCCGGACGATCAGCGCTGTCACGAAACGCTTCACGAAACGAACGATTCGTTTCTTCTGACGCGTCCAATGGAAATGTTTGATTCAATAACCACGCGGCACAGGCTGTAGCGCCCGCCAACATGATTGCAAGAAAGCCATGACGTATCACCGGGGTGATCCTTCACGAAATGCAGGCTTTCGAATGCCTCCCCCTTCGTTAACCGAAACATCTGCATCGATCTCACAGCTCACTGTCCAATTCCAATCGCGGACGGTGAATGGTCTTTCTGAGGCTAAGAAAAACCGCGGCGCTAGCCTTACTGTGAGAACCGACTGTAACGGTTATTCCGATCTATCGGTCATTAGGGGTTATCACGATCAGCCCGGTTATCGTAGTTTTAGGGATTTCCGGGTTGTCGCTGGTGAATCAACAGCGCGCAAAAAAACGGATCGTGCATTTTGCACGATCCGTTTATGGATTGGTCAGCTCTTAAACCACTATGGGCTTGCGGGAGAGACAGCCATGGGAGTCGATGTTTTGTTGCCCGTTGATGACGAGACTGTCACGGCTGAGACAGCTGCAAATGCGGCCACTGGCAGAATGGTTCCGAGACGGATTCCTGCACCACCTTGCCCGCGGAGAACAGTCTGGCCGTCTGCCACAACCAAACTACGCCTGGCCGACGGTGGTGCACTCGCTGCGGTCCAGAAACGGCACGCCTGAGACTTGTTTGCTGTTTGGACAATGTGCAGGCCACTGCGCAAACCCTGCACAGAGTAGCTGCCTTTCGAATTCGTCTTGGCGGTCGCGACGACCCTCTGGTTGTGGACGACTTGAACCGGGACGTTTGCCAGTGGTTTGCCCGTCCCGTCAACGACAGCGCCGAAGAAATCGCCGGTTTCCGCCAAGGCAACATCAGTCACCGTTGAAGCACCTGTTGACGGTTCAATCGCCTGAGCAGGACATGTCAGAGCACAAATGGCGAGGGCTGAGAGCCAGTTTCCGAAGGTTGTCTTCATTCTTTTCTCCGCTGGTTTTCGTTTCACGGCTGATTTTCGTTTCACGGCTGAGGCAATATCGGATGAGTTCGGTT
>CALFOL010000897.1 GCA_937919915.1 uncultured Planctomycetaceae bacterium | reverse complement strand
GCGTAAACCCACGATATTGTCTAAGGGATGTTTTCATAAGGACGTGTTACCTAAAGTGATCTATGAAATGAGAGTTTAAAAGACGTCAAATAAAAATTGAGTTGACGGAATCGGAACCTCAGCGCAACCACACAGCCCTCAGGACTGGTCGGACCCGAAGAGCACTGCGCAGCGCAACCGAGATTCCTTGATTCCATCAAGTGGCAAAAAAGCGAGCCGAGAAGCGTGAACGAGATTGCGCTCACGCGATCAGCGAGCAGTTGCGTCACGCCCTTCACCACGTTTTGCGGGAAGCCGTGAGACTGAGTACCGCGAAGGCAATCGCGACACGCTAAAATCGACACCGGCCCCTACGGATTGCCGTCAAACCAAGGGTGTCCGCACCACGGAATCTTCCGCGCGCATGACCCTACTTAGTAAGAAGCCGAAACAAAGACAGGCCGCGAGCCTATCCCAAGAGTGCCGTCGGAGGCCCACGACTCAACACGCAGTAGCGTGGAATCGAATAGACGGTCTGCGAATTCACGGTGAGGTATTCGCACGCAGGTTCCACCGTAGTCAGATCGGCAGGAGCTGCCGCTGCAATTTGGGCGGCAAAAACAGTCTGACAGACGTGACACGAATCTTCATCGTGTGGAGGATCAACGGGGTCCGAGCCTGTCGGGGCCGTGTTAGTACCAGCAGCCCGATGCGAGCAATGTCCGCAACAATACGAAGACACGCAAGTGCCTTCAGCCGCTTCGATCTCAGAAGAGCTGCCAATCTCGCCGTCGTCGTGTGAATGCTGGCACCCAAGGTGCAGCACATGAGTCGCTGGCAGCAGAAAAAGCTGCAGCAACGCAAGAAAGCCGACGAAGGCCGTGCGAAGTTGTAAGGGCGTTTTGGACATCAGAGCAAATCAGAAAAGAAACTCCCAGTCCGACCAGTTAATGGATACTACGTCGCCTTCATGTCGATTTGCAAACCCAAATATCTAATTTTGTCGAGGCGTTCTGAATTCTTCGATGGCCTCGGTTCTTCACTGAATGACGCTTAAGGCCGATCTCCATTGATCCTAAACAGAAGCTCCGAAATGGCATCAACATCAAACGGTGGGAACACGTAACTTTGAGATATTTTCTGGACTGCGTAAGGGGCCGGCTCAGGGACGGAATCATTCGTCCCGATGACACGACGTTGATCAGAATTCATAACGCCGATGCCGCAGCGAATGCGGTTACGCAAAGCTACCGCCATCATCCGAGAACTATTCAGGTGACCTCTTCTACGGCTTTTTCCCCAGGTGGTTGGGAGAACATAGACCTGGCTATCTGCCGAGTCGTGGCAATACATGGCGACCTTGAAATTCTCAGTAAGTCCCAATGCGACCTCCGACCGGCTCCACATGACCTATCGATGCAATGGCAATCCGTAACCTACTCCGGTTTGGGTGTGGCAACAGATCCTGGCATATTGGTTTAGTTGTATTTTGGGTTGCTG
>CALFOL010000896.1 GCA_937919915.1 uncultured Planctomycetaceae bacterium | reverse complement strand
CAATGACATGCAACAAGTCGCAGCATGAAAACGTGACGGGGAGAGACCACACCCTTTTCCAATTGCCCTACAAGTTCGTGAATGCGTTTGACAAGATCACCTGACGAATGATGGACCTCAGTCGGAAGTCGTCTGCTTCCGTCTTGTTGAGGATGTCGTCAACAATCAGCGAATCGCCCGGCGTGAGTTCCCGAGCAAGGGCGAATCGCAACAAGTGTGCGGTGAAGGCTCTGGCGAAGCGTTTGTCTTCTTTAACCAGCACGTCTTTTAATTCGACGATGTTGGTGAAGTCGTACTTCTTCAGCAGAGTTCCCGTGGCATCGACGCTGCGATTGTTTTCGTATTTGTCTCGCCAGCGGCCGGTGATGTCGAAGTTCTCAAGGGCGAAGCCCAATGGGTCGATTCTCGCGTGGCAGCCGGCGCAGTCGGGGTTCTCACGGTGCTTCGCGAACTTTTCGCGAATGGTGAGGTTTTCCGGGCCGTCTTCTTCGTCCAGTGGGGGAACGTCGTTCGGTGGTGGCCGAGGCGGATCGTTGAAGATCACCTCGATCATCCATGCTCCACGAGCAATCGGCAGCGTACGTGTGGGGGCAGACGTCATTGTCAGCGTGGCCGCGTTCGTAATGATGCCACCGTAACGTGGATCTTCAACGGGAACTCGGCGGAACGAACGAGAGTTTGCCTTTGCAATCAGAGAGCGGTTGAATCGAGCCTGCACTTCCCGGTCCACGTCGATCGGTCGATTGGGATCGTGTTTGGGCAGCTTCTGCAGCTCCTGTTCGGCTTCCTCGCGAGCTGTAGCCACCGCGAGCAGTTCGGTCTGTTCTTCGGGGCTGGTGGCCTCCGCAATCTCCTGTTCAGAAACCGAAAGGAATTCCCCTTCACCGGCGATCGTGACTTCTTCCGACGTCAGTGCTCGGTTGTAAAATCGGGCTCGGTCGATCTCAACCGACAGGAACCTGTTTCCACCGGCAGGCAGATGTCGCAGACCGAACAGGACATGACTTTCTTCGGCCGGAAACGAGGTTGCTCCCTTGTTGTAGGATGCCGCGTACGGACTGCCGTTGCGATAGAGTGTGGTTGTACCGTCTTCTGTGTACACCATCACCAGGTGCAGCGTTTCCTGAGCTTTGGATTCTGGTGCGGCCCCTTCGAAGTCCAGTGTGCGGGTGTGTCCATTGCTCCCGGAAATCCATTCCATCGGTTTGCGTTCCCCGTACACAATAGAATCGAATCGGCTTCGCCACTGGACTGTCATGACGCCGCCACCCCGCTGATTCAGTTCGTTCAGACGGCACCAAACTTCGAGTGTCTTGGCACGCAACTCAATCGGCAGCTTCGGACTCTCCAGAAACGCGCCATTCAATACGACTCGGCCATCGTTATATGTAATGCTTCCGTCAGCACGCAGATCGAGCGAGCCGACAGAATCACTGAGGTTGTCAGAAAATTCCCAGACGGCGTACGGTTTGAGGTCAGGCAGGTCAGCCGGCGCAGCGTTACCTTCCGGGCCGCTTTGTTTTCTTCGCTTCGCTGCCAGAACGCGTTCACGAATCGCCTCAGAGAGTTTGTTGTGCTTTTCCTGAACGTCAGCAATCTTCTGGCTAAGAGTTGTTCGCTTTTCTTCCCGCAGGCGAAGTTCCTCGGCAACCTGTTCGTGAAATTCTTTGCCAGGACGAAGCTCACCGCTGTACCAGGCTTCCAGGAAGTCACTGCGGTAAGCGAAGGTCGGCTTGATCAGTTCGATGATGGGCCGGTTCTCGACAAACACTGCGTCGAACAACAACAGTGGTTCCACCACCATCTGGACACTCGCGGGAACACCGCCTTCAAGATTATATTGCGGATAAAGCTTTGGATCCGGAGCCACACCGAACAGGTTTTCCAGCTGCATCCACTGTGCCGGGAAGGTGTCCAGGAATCGCTCTATCTTCGGATCCGCCAGCATACGGTTGATGGTGGCGTTCAGTGTGTGCGGTTTCGATAACTCACCCGATTTCGCCAGCGACAGCAGTTGCTCGTCCGGCGCACTGCCCCACAAAAAGAACGACAATCTCGAAGCCAATTCGTAAGTCTTTTCGTCAGCCATCTCAGCGTCGCAGCGAAACAAGAACTTCGGCGAACACAGAATCGCGGCCGCTGCTTTCTTCATGCTCTCGGTGAAGGACAGTCCCCGCTCTAATTTTTCTGCGGTGTATTCTGTGTATCGATCCACGGTCGCGGAATCGACGGATGCGCGAAACGCCTGTTGCAGGAAAGGAGCAAGACGTCGGCGGACTTCGCCTTTTATGTCGGTTTCTTCGGCCGGTTCTGCGAAGAATGTCTGCCAGACGCCGACGTTGTCTTGCGTGAATTCGGGGCTCTCAACAATCGACAGGCTTAAACGAAGATACGCATCCAGCAACAGCGGTGACAGGGTGAGCTGGTTGGCCTGGTTGTCGAATCCGTGAGACGCTCGGAGGTCTTTGGGATACCGCACCACGTCTTCGAAGCCGTTTTCCGGATCCAGCGCATGACTAAACACCTCTACAGCGTCGGGCATCATGGGCTGTCCCGTTTGCAAATAGTTCGCGTGCCGCGTCAACAGCTTTTCTGACAGTGGAAAGATGTTCTTCTTCAATTGAAACAGATCGCGAATCACATTGTTGTACTGAAAACGATTCAGACGCCGCGGGGGTTGCCTTGCCGCTGCACCGGCGGTCGCTTCCTGCAACAGAGTTTTCAGCGTCGCGAGCAGTTTGATTCTTGCAGCGTTGTCAAGCTGTGATTCATCGTCCGGCGGCATGACGCTGGAATCAATTGCTTCAAACACCTGTTCGATCAGTTCGGGTTGTGCGCGAAATTGATCGGCAGACGTGATCTGGCTGAAGTCAACTTCGCCTTTCGCTTCTTTTGCGCTGTGACACTTGGCGCACTTATCGGTCAGCAATGGCTTGACGAACTGATCGAATTCGTCGGCGCTGGTCAACGGGCACGCTGCAACCAGGAAGGCGAGGACCGGCAGGATGAACGTAGGTGCGGGGCGAGTGGTGAGCATTTGACAGATAACCAATGACATATTCTTGTGCACTTAACGGCGACCGCTGTCGTGTTGCTGACAGGCGAGCGGCTGGCTACGTCCACAGCTCCGAAATCGCCCCGGTACTGTCCGCATAGGTATCCGTTTCCAGCCCCATCAATTGAGCAATCGTGAGCCACATGTTCGAGTTC
>CALFOL010000895.1 GCA_937919915.1 uncultured Planctomycetaceae bacterium | reverse complement strand
GGGAGGGCTGAAAGAGAAGTCTCCAGCTGCTGTCAGCTGCGTTGCCGCAGCCAAACAGCGAAGCCGGTTGCTCAAGCAACAACTGGAGACTCAAGTCGCACTGTGCACTGCGCACTTCGCAGCTACTTCGTCACTGGTTCTTTCACGAGTGTGTCGATCAGTTTTTGATCGGCTTCGCACAGCCGCGTCTTCGGAATTCGAATTGTCTTGCCGTCCGCTGTCTTTAGCAGCACAAGCGACCCTTCAAGCTTCATGAACTCCGCTTCGATCTTAAACCGTCCAGTGGAATCGGCCCATACGCGTTTGCCTTTTCCATCGTCAGGCACAACTTCTTCAAACGGGTTCTCTGCGGCCATTTCCTTTTCTGCCGGCTTGGCAGCAGTCGGATCCAGAGCGGCTGCCACCGCGGCTTTCTGTTCGTCTGATGCATATTCATCGAACGATTTTTCCCACTTTGCCCACAACTTTTCGGCCTGCGCCTTCACGTCTTTGTGATCGTGGGCTCGCAGAAGTCCTACCTTGGTTGCCAGATCCATATCAGCTTTTGCCAGTCGCGATGGACCTGCCACCGTCAGATAAAACAACTGTGATTTCACAGCGTGCCAAATGCTGTTGTTCAGCTGACGCATAGCATTCTTCTTCTGAAATTCGTTCATTGGGTTCGGCGGCAGCAGCGCGGCTTTGGCTGCCTTTTCTGCCTGCTCCTGTTTCATTTTTTCAACTCGAACCAACATCGCCGCCTTGTCTTCTTCCACCTTTTTCTGATGAGCCGCAAATTCTTCTTCGCTTAGACGATTCCACTTGATCGTGATCGGAAACTTCGTCGCCGTGTTTTCGTCCTGCAACGATAGATTCAGCGTTTGCTCCATAGATTCTGAGACGCCGAGTTCGCGATTGAACACCCATATTCCGGTGCCGTTCATGCTGTAAGCACCCGCCCACAAATAATCGCATATAACGAATGACCACCTAGTGATTCAGGTAAGGATGATCCGAAGATTATTATGTGCGAAAACATATAAGCGACTGCTTATCCCGTTTCGTCTTTCACTGCGGCCGGTGAAGTCAGCGAATAGTTTTTTGAAATCGTCACCCGTTTTCCGTCGTCCTTTTCGACGCTGTATTCCGACGACTCCCCACCGCCCTTCTTTGTTGTTTCATCGTTGTCATTGGCAAACGGACCGAATCGCGGTCCAAACCTTGAACTTGAAAAATTGCCGGAGGTAATGGTGACTCCGTTGCCGTCTTTCCATTCCTTTTGTTCTTTCGCGGGCAGAGCTTCGAAAGGCATCAGCGACAAATTGCCCAACAGAAACGGCAACTGTGAATCCCCTCGCATGCTCTCCACAGTGCCATCGCGCGTGATGACCAGCGTATTGGTCGAAGTGACCAAACCGCGAAAGTCCGGTTGATCCCAGGGACTCCGCGGGATCGGAGGTCCACCAGGGCGTCTACCAAATCGGCCTCCACCAGGTCCACGTGACGTTGTCTTGCTTTTCGTCGATTTCTTCAGGCCTCCGTTGTATTCCACAGTCAGAACCTGCTCATTCGCTGTGGTCCCGGTATAGACGATCACTCCCTGCATCGTTTCCGTTGCGCTGGGGGTGCTGACGACGATTTTAACGCGGTACGCAACTTTCTGTTTTGGTTTGATGTCGTACGACAGCGTGTCTGCAGCTGTCGCCGCAGGCAACAGGTCAACGATACACATCGCACAGAATACGGCGGCGAGCTTTACGGCGGGTTTCATCAGAGTATCTCCAGTCACTATTTCGAATTGTCTTCAGGTGGTGGATCAAGAAGCTCAAGCGGATTCAGCTTCTCATCTGGTACACGGTCGATAATGCGTTTGGCGATTGAGCTGTACGATAATTTTCTATTGTTCAGTAGCGGAATCACAGCCTCAATCACTTCTGCTGACAGATTGTTAATGGGCTTGCGATCGATCCTCGACAACCAGCTGGAAACATTGGTGTCTGCAGCCAGTTCTTTGACCAGCGTACTGACTTCGTCGGTGGTGAACGGTCGCTCGGTTTCACGTTTTTGTGCAGCCCGTTTGGCCTTTGTTTCCTGTTCCCATGTGCTCTGTTCTTCTGAAGTCAGGCGAACACACTGCACCTCCACAATCATCCGCTTTGATTTCCGGCCGGGTTCCTCCACCGTGCGGCGACTGTTTGTATGTGATGACGTGTCCCGTTGCCCGATCGAACAGAACGGTTCCTGCTCCCCGAACATTCAGTGGCTGGCCACTGGTCGTGGAGACAGTTTCGCTGACACGCACGGTTTGCTGTGTGACTTTCAGAACGGATCGTTCAACGTTGACAATTGCCGACAGCTGCTGAATCGATGACATGCCGCGCATCGACAAAAACGACGGGATCGGCGGTCCAAAGCCCGAACGTCCGAACGATGATTCCGTCACGGCTTCGGTTTCCATCCGTACATGTTGCTGCCCCTGCCATGTTTGTTTTCCAGCAGCAGGAAGTTCGGGAAGCAGCAACTGTGGCAGGTCTCCCAGAGCGAACGGCAAGTCGTTTCTGGCTGAGTTCTGCAGCAGGCGGCCCTGTCGACCGATTCGAATTTTCAGCTGCAACTGCCCGGTACTGGTCGCCCAACCGGATAAGGAGCGCCAGGGATTCATGGGCATCGACATGGGGTTCAGTAAACGCTCAGACTGCGACAGATCGCTGCGACACAGCAGAGTCAGTTGCTCGCCATCGATCGCCTCGGCGCGGTAGGCGATGATGCCTTCGATCGTGCGTTCCGTGTTTTCAAGATCCGCCGTCAGTCTGACGGAATACGCGACGTCCGCGTCATCGGGGAATTGATACGATACCGAATGCGTTGGCGTATCTCCCGTGACAACGGTCGGAGGAATGACTGCCACGACAGGTGGGGGATCTGCGGCGGGGTCTATGACTTCCGGCAGTTTACTTTCCTTAGGTTCGGCAGTGACCTGGCGTTCGGTCGGCGAATCAGACGGCGAGATTTCCGAGACGGCATCGGCCGGCAGCCCAAACGTCGCGACCCAGCCAATCAGGCCGCTGACCGCCAGTAGTAATACTGCGAGGGCGACGGGCACGTTCTTCTTGGAACGCGTGCTGACGGATCGGGGAAGGTCAATCACATCCGGTTGCTGCACATGTGCCAGGCATTGTTGAAACAGTTCGGCAGCTTCTCTGGCCGTTTCGATCCGTTTGGTGGCGTCTTTTTCGTGCAGCCATCCGATGATATCACCCAGCCACGCGGGGAGTTCCGCATTGCTTTCCACAATCGGCCGTGGTTGTTCATCACAGATGCGCTGCAGGACGCCAAATGGTGTTTCCGCTCGAAACGGCGGATGCCCGGTACATACAGCGTACAGAACGCTGCCCAGGCTAAACAAATCCGACCGATGATCGATGGCTTCTCCACGCGACTGTTCAGGAGACATATACTGCGGCGTCCCCGCGATGACGCCGCTTTGCGTCAACGAAGCGTCGTCGGCTGCGCGTGCCAGACCAAAGTCCGTGATCTGCAGACGTTCAATACCGCTTTCCAGCAGAATATTGGACGGCTTGATGTCACGATGAATCAAGCCCTGGTTATGTGCTGCCGCCAGTCCGCTGGCCACCTGATGTCCGACTCGCAGAATCTCCGAAAGTTGCAACGGACCGCGGCGATCGATCCGTTTTTGCAGAGACTCGCCGCCAACATAAGCACCCGACTGCGAGCAGCGTACACGCTGCCGACGCTTTTGCTCAGACGTTGAGCGA
>CALFOL010000894.1 GCA_937919915.1 uncultured Planctomycetaceae bacterium | reverse complement strand
TGACGGCTGAGCGAGATCAGATTCTGAGGTCGGCTGTCGACGATCTGGACGAAGCAGAACGTGAGGTTGTGGTGTTGAAAACTTTCGCGGGACTGACGTTCGCTGCGATTGGCGAAGTTCTTGAACAATCTGAAAAGACGGTGGCGACGCGATATCGCCGAGCATTACTAAAACTGGAAGAGAAACTGCGAGGTCAGTTATGACAGAGTCTGTTGTAGAAGCACTGTTGCAAAAGATGACGTTGGCCGAACCGTCAGAGATGCTGGATGAACGAGTTGCTGATGCTTTGCAAAACAGCACGCGCTGGATGGAACGGGGAACCAGTCGGCGGAAACTTTGGGGGATTGTTTCAACAACAGCTGTCGCGTGCTTGTTGCTGGGAGTGACTGTGGGACGCGCGACGGTTGCAACTGAACGAAATTCGTCCGTTGGATTCTCAGAGCCGGTGGAGCCTCGGAATCCAGAAGTCGTGGTCGTAAAAATAACGGAAACGGGAGCGATCGGATTCCCAAATTTCCCGGATGGTCCGGAAGTCACAATTCTGTGCGCCATGGCGGAACACGACACTGGCGGCAACAAAAAACAATGCGTGGATTGTCATACAGGATTGCCAGCGGCGGAGTCACGTTTTGCAGCGGAACATGTGAAGCACCCGTATTTCGCAACATGCATGTTGTGCCATGACCGAACGGAGTCGACGGACGGAATTGTAGACGACCATCACCGTTCATTCTGAGCTTCAAAGCAGGTGCGGTTCAGTTGTCGCCAGGTTTCTCCGAAACCTGGTCGTATCGGGAGAAGCCTCTGTTGTCCGCTCAGTGACCCTTTCGGCAGCAGATGACGACCTTCACGGCGGACGAGTTTCGGAGAAACCCGTCTTCCGTTCCCAGTGATGTTTGCTTTATTGCTGCAGAATGTAGTCGGTTGCCGCTGTCGTTGTGTCGAGACGACCGTTGGCAGACGAAACGAGATCTGAAGTCTTCACTCCGGCAGCCTTGTAAGCCGTTTTCACGATAGCTGGTGTTGTTTCTTCACCGGCGATCCAAAGCTTGTTGGGTGCCGACAACGATAGCAGCGTCGGCATGTCGCCGTACTTGACTGCCCCCGGAAGGAAGTCAGCGTGTTTCCAATCCGTCAATGTTTCGAATCGAAAGCCGCCGGTATCAATGGCGGTTGCGTCGAATGCCGAATCAGCGATCACTCGAGCAGCCGCCAACAGTGGTCCGCCGCCGTTGACTCCGATGGCGTGCAGTGCTTTAGGACTGTGTTCGTCACTGTTGATCCACGCGGTCACGGTCAGGATATCGTGAACTCGGCGAGCAAACAGAGTTTCGTTGTAGCAGTACGTGAAGCCGGCGAACTGCCGAGGATTTTTCACGGTCGGGTTTTCTGTGAGCGTTTCGCCGTTGGTGGTGAACTCACCCTGCCCGAACAAATCGACGCCCACAACCGAATATCCGGCATCCACCAATCGCCGCACGTCGGAGTGAATTTCTCCGTTCGGAAACATGCCTGCCTTGCCTTGTCCGTCGATCCACAGGATCACCTTCTGGTTCCAGTCGACGGACTTCGGATAGACAGAAACGACCGGCAACTGTTCGCCTTTGGTTGTCAGCGTCAACACGTCGCCGAATTCCAGGTAGCCAGCCTTTGTCTCCTTCCACGCTTTCTTTCGCTGAACATCTTCTGCCTTCGGCAGCGTGCGCCCGATGATCGTTTGCCAACCCGATCGGACCGCCGACAGATAGTTCTGGATTTCCGTATTACCGGCTGGCGAATGCGCGAACAACGCCACCTGGTCACGTTCGTCCATTTGTTTCAGCAGGGTCCTCTCGTAATCATCACCGCCTGCGGGAGCGGGATGCTGTTTGTTCCAAACGGTGTACTCTGCTGCGGAAAGCGGCTCCCATTCGGTTTCAGCGATCGGCTCCTGAATGCCCAGACCGAGATGTTTGTTCATCCAGGAATACATGATGCCGCGAGTCACTGCGTTGTAGTTGTGAGGGAAGTGCAGCATTTCTTCGCAATACACGTCGTCGGGAACTCCCAGCATCGCATACAGCTTCTGCAGCTGCGGATAGCCCTTCGTCATCATCTCTTTTGTCCAGTCATTGGCGGCCGTCATGCCCTGTGGACGGGGAGCAAACAGCGCGGCGAGTTCTACGTTGCCGGTACCGATTCGCAGCAGGCTGCAGTTTTCACACGTGCAACCGCCCTGCATACTTGTCGACACCATGCCGTTGGGAAAACCGGCGATGTGTCGGTCATCGATGGCACCAAGCAAAATGGTTTGTGTGCCGCCACCGCTGCCGCCGGTTACGGCCATGCGAGCGGGATCAACATCGGGAAGACTGGCCAGAAAGTCGAGGGCTCGTACACCGTTCCACGTTTGCAGTCCCATGATACTGTGCAGACGAGACTCCGCCTGAGCGCTGTAGAAACCCCAGCCTTCGGTGGCTTCGAATTCCGGTCGCCGGTCGGCATAGCGATGAGCCAGTTGATAAGACACCTGGTGGCTGTCGACGTAGCCCATCATATCAAAGATGAACGTCACGACTCCCATGCGAGCCAGCTGAGCGCACCGCGCGAGTTTGGGGAAGCGGCCGGAATTGGCATGTACTTCAGCGCCGGACGCGATCAATGCAGCCATCTTGTC
>CALFOL010000893.1 GCA_937919915.1 uncultured Planctomycetaceae bacterium | reverse complement strand
TGGCAAACAACGGGAGTTCAGCCTCGATAAACTGTTCCCGAACTTGAACTATCCGGTTCTGAAGTCGCTGGATCGATCTCTCCTTGATCCACTGTTCGATGCCTATGAGCAGGATCATGAATCAACGCTGGGCCGGAAGGCGACCAGCGACTTCGTGCTCCGTTGGGTAGTGCGTCAGCGGGGTTGGTTCATGATCTTCCTTGGCCTTTCGTTTTGCCGAGCCCCTCAGGATTCAGCTCTGAGGTCTCTGGCTATGTCTTCAACTCCGTCCAGGGCAATCACGTCATCGCTCAGGATGAGAATGTGGGCGTTACGCAGTATTTCGTAACGGCTGAAGAAAGTCTGAAGACGCTGGCCGCCTGGCGTCTCAGGTTTGTGCTGATGCGATGGCTGGGATTACGTTGTGCCAGCGAATTGAACGCTCTGCGATGGCAAGACGTGAACTGGGAAAAGGGAATAATATATGTTCAGGACATCAAAAGAGGGCACAACGGCGAAGATAAGGCGATTCGAGATCCGGCAATTCTGCCGGAGGTTTTGCCGTTTCTACAGAAAGCATTCGAGCAGGCCCCTGAAGGATCCGAGTTCGTGCTGCCCCGAATGGCTCACAAGAACTATCGGAAGTTCTTCCTGAAGATCCTGAAGCATGCTGGCATCACTCCTTGGCCAAAGCTGTTCAACAATCTCCGGGCGTCTGCAATTACTGATGCTCTGGAGTGGCTACCATCTCACGTCGTAAACGAGTGGTTTGGCAATTCTGAGGGGATCAGCATAGAGTTTTACCGTATGGTCACTGAAGACCATTACGTGAAGGCCGTGAGTCGCGTATCTCAAATAGTAACCCAGCAGGCAACGGCGGAATCTGGCGGAACTGAGCAGAACTCAGAACTGCCGATAACGCAAAAAACCCAGCACGGACCGCAAAACACGGACCATACTGGGTTCACTGAATGGGCGATGAGGGACTCGAACCCCCGACTCCCTCGGTGTAAACGAGGTGCTCTAGCCAACTGAGCTAATCGCCCGGCTTTCCATCGTAAGATGGTTTGCTTTCGAGAGGCGGAGTATGCCAACCTGGTTCGCCGGTTTCAAGACTTCAAGTCACTCTTCACCGCGATTTGGTGGGGGATCGGTTCTGGTTTCCCCAAAGTTCAGCCAAAACGGCTGTGTTCCAGTGAAATTCGGACGTTCCGACACCACGCAACGCCGTTCTACGCCGCTTGCCGACGCTTTTCTTTGCGCGACAACTGCTCTTCAGCCGAACCTTCCTGCCCCGCTGCCGTTTCGCCATCAGCGGTTTCCGCCTTCGGCTTTCGCAGGCGAATCGGAATCGGCTCCAGTGACGCTGGCTGATGTTTGGCCACCAGAACCAGCAAGGCTGGTACCAGAATGAGCGCCACCGTCAGGCAACTGGCGACACCCATCGCCAAAACCACTCCCACGCTTTTCAGTCCCTGGTGTGATGCCACCATCAAACTGCCAAAGCCGACGATCGAAGTCAATGATGTCAACAACACACCGTTGACCGTGTCGCCGCTCGGCGTATAACGTGTCGAACCAGCCGCCAGTTGACGTCGGTAGTCATGGACCATGTGGACGCCATCATCCACGCCAATTCCCAGAACCAGTGGCAGCACGATCAAGTTGATGGGGTTGAAGTCAACGTTCAGTAACGCCATCAATCCCAGCAGCATCAGGCCGCCGCCGATGGGAGGCACCAGAGCAATCAACGTATCACGCAGATTTCTAAAGTCAAACACCGTCGCGATGAAGCCAACCATTGCCAGATAGATGCCAACCAGGAGAGTGGGGTTAATCACTCCGCCGCGTTCGTGAGATGTATACCCGACGAAACCAACCACGAGCAGTGGCGGAATCAGAGTGAGTAGTTTCTGACCAGGACGCAGAAAGTCGAACAGCAAAAACATCGTGATGGCCGCCAGCGAATACAGCCCGATCGTCTGGTACGAGTCACGCATCTTTGCTGACGCTTCGAAGTTTCTGACTGGCACCCCAGTTACGTCCGGCAACACCGTGCGAAGTTCTCCAACAAACGAAGCCAGCGCAGATTCGTTCCAGACGTCTGCCTTCGGGTAGATTTTCATCAACCACAATTCTCGGCCATTTTCTGACCGCACATAACGCTTACGCCAGGCGACGGGAATTTCCTGAGGAAGAATGGCTTCCAGTGAGGCAGCCGACGTAATCTGTCTGAACTCTGTCAGCAGCGACTTCACGAAGAACTGCTGATAAGCGTCAATCTTTGACTGGTCGTCCAGCCCACGAAGAACTCCAGTCAACCGCACAGCTACCTGCTTGGCCGTGATGTCTGAAGACTCGGCCAGACTGGTATGTAAAGACGTAAGATGTTGCAGAACGGATTTTAGTTCAGGTGGCTGAACAGCCGGACTGGTATCTTTAAGTCGGGCCGCAGCGGCCTGTAATGACTGAATCTGAGCAGACTTCGCGGCACTCGGAGGCCCCGGAAGTTTTCCGGCCAAATCCACGACGCGTTCAACCGTTGGCAGACTGGCGAACTGACTCCGCAATTCATCAGCCTGTTCCTGTGAGTCCGCTATAGCGACGCCGTATAACAATGACTCTCTGGCTTGAGCCAGCTGGCGTTCGGCCAAAACCGATTCCTGATTGCGATCCTGCATCCGCAGTAAATCAGAATTGTAGGCCACTCGCAGGCTGAGTGAGCTGTCTTCGCTGACTTCAATCGCATTCCACGAAATAACGATGATTCCGATCAGAGACAGTGCGATGGCTGTCAAAGGAAATCCGGCGACGGCGCTACGCCACATTTTTCCGTCGATCGGCACGGGCAATTCGTCAACCTCAACGGGCTCATCCGACAACGAAATCAACGCAGGCAAAAACGTCAATGTCTGAAACGCACAGACAAGCACACCCAATGCTGTAATGATGCCCAGCTCTGCGAGCCCCGGATATCCCGTCAGCACAGCGCTGCCGAAGGCGATGGCGGTGGTTGCCGCGGATGTGAAGATCCCCATGCCGACAGAACGTCCTGTCAGCACAAGCGATTCTTCCAGCTCAAATAACTCCTGCCGCAAATGCAGGTAGCGCGTGACAAAGTGAATGCCAAAGTCGACTCCGAGACCAATCGTGATCGCCACAAAGCAAATGCTCATGATGTTCAGGTGACCAACCGCGAGCGTCACGATGCCAAATGTGATCGCGAGCGAATTCACGAGATTCACAAGTACCAGCATCGGATGCCGCATCCCACGTAGTCCCAGCGACAGCAGCAGCGCCACAGCAACAAAGGCAATCAGTGCGGCCTTGAACATGTCCATCTGGGAATTCGAAAGTTCTTCCGATTCCAGCACCGATATCCCGGTCACCGAAAGCCTCAGGTCGGGCGCATCAGTGGCAAACGACTTCTGGACTTCGGCAAGGTGATAACGCAATCGATCGATTGGCAGTCCTTCTGGCAATGATACTTCTGTCGCTGTATCCGCAGACACCATCGCAGTAACCGGACTGACGCGGAGGAAGCCTGCAGTTCCCTGACGATTCATCAGATGAGCAACGTCGCGATCCTGAGCGGTCACTTCCAGGTCTGGAGAAGAATATTCCGGCAACGGACCTTGAGCAGTCCTGGTCTGCAGGAATTCCCCCAGACTGCTGGTCAGCCGGTCTGCATAGGCGATCGCGCTTTCGGACGGATTATTTCTGTCGTTGCCTTCGCGGACTTTCGAGGTCAGAAAGTAGGCCCAGTGATCGACCTGCAGTCGGGGTGAGTTGCCTGCTCGTTCGCGGTCTTCGAAATATTCTGCCAGCCATTCTGCATCGCGAAGGTCCTGCGATGTATGCAGCTGTAGCGCCTTGCGACGCAGGTCGCCCTGGTCAATTTGCCAGAGCACGTTGGAAAAGTATTCGGGCTCGCGTTCCAGGCGTTCGCCAAGTTGCGACAAAGCCTGTTCGATCATCGGGCCGTTCGGCACATCCGATTTCACCACGACCACAATATCCGACTCGCCACCGAAGCCTTCGGTGTAGTCATTCCAGTCTTCATCAGGGCTCAATAGATCCGAGCGGCTGGTTTGCAGATGGAGATCGTTGACTGTCACGCCAACAGCCGCGCAGCCAATGAACACCATCGACCACAGCGCCAGCCGAGGTCGGC
Organism: uncultured Planctomycetaceae bacterium; assembly: GCA_937919915.1. GTDB lineage: Bacteria > Planctomycetota > Planctomycetia > Planctomycetales > Planctomycetaceae > Fuerstiella. The sequence goes on along the minus strand of CALFOL010000893.1, from coordinate 509 downwards.
GCGCACCGAATCCGACAATGCCACCGAGACATCGGGCGATCATGCCGTAGGTCTGGTCTCGTTCAGTCGCCACAGTATTGACCGTCCGTGATCATTTTGAAGAACGTCAGTGAGAGTGTTCTGACGGGATTGCTGTTTGCTCAATGAAAAAAAGCAGTTTGCCAGCAGCGCATTCCTTGCGCGCTTGATCCCTACACCAGAATTATTCGTCATATCCGGACCTGCCGCTATACAGGAAATTCCGCCAACCGGTGTGCGAAGTCCATTCGCGGACCTGCATTTCCTGCCGGACTCTGAAAACCTGGGCGACATTAGAAAAGAATGCCGAAAATCAGCGTCAAAACGGCAGATACTACCGAATTGCGGACGCCCACTGTTTCACACTTCGAAAGAAATTATGAGATCGCCGTGGCGAGCGAATATTGACAGAACGAGGAAAACTGTGCGCCACTGTGCGCCCAATGGCACTCGGTTTAGGAATAGTTTTTGTGGATGGTGGTTTTGGAACA
>CALFOL010000892.1 GCA_937919915.1 uncultured Planctomycetaceae bacterium | reverse complement strand
CTGGAACATGAATACGTCGGGGAAAGCATCGTTGCCGCAGATTGGCGTGATGGACCGAACGAAACGAAGCATTCTGAAACTGACAGTTTTGGTTTTGCCGGCTTCGGCGTCATGAACTAAGAAAACAGCCTCACCGAAGCGTGCTGGCGTCTCTGAGGGCACACTACAAAGAACGCAGATCCATGAGCATCATCCGACATCCTCAACGTTCGAATACCATCACGCTGGCGTACTCTGTACTGCTGCTGGCATGTGGCATTGCGAGCGCAAAGATGATCTACGATCTGCGCACTGAGCAGAACGGAGCCTCCAATCCAACGGACAACACAGTACTGACAGCCCCAGATGGACATAAGGATGCTGGGGAAGCTCAGTCTTCAGAAGCGCTGGCTCTTGACCCTGATATTGAAAGACGAATCCACGAGATTCTGCAGGGAGCTGACACCGAAAACAGCAGCGACGCTCCACAGTCTTTGGCCGATAGTGTTCCGGTTGCCAATCCAGGTGTGGATCCGGGGCCTGTCGTGACCAGGACCGCTCCTCAGATTGCCCCGATGGCACCAATTCGACAGAGAACACCACTTCACGATCAAATGGTGACACCGGGCAACTTCGAATACCTTGGAGCTTTCCGGCCTCCGATTGTGCATGATATGGACTCGAAGTTCAGCTATGGTGGCTGGGCGGTTGCGTATCGTGAAGGTGGCGATCCCGATGGTCCAGACGACGGATTTCCCGGGTCAATTTTCATTGTCGGGCACCGCAACGAAGAACTCGTGGCAGAAATCGCCATTCCGCGGCCGGCAATTTCAGAACGCAAGAGCCTGGACGATCTACCCGTCTGCGAAGTCCTGCAACCGTTCGCTGACATCACCAGCGGGATTCGGACGAAAATGACAAACGGCTCCTCCGAACCGTTCATGATCGGCGGTCTGCAGGTACTGGACAACAAGCTGCACTGGACAATTTACAAGTACTACAATGTCGAAGGCTACGACTACTATTCACACGGCGTCTCTTCGTTGAACCTTCGTCGCCCGAACGCGCGTGGTCCCTGGCATCTGGGACCATTCAACACCGGCCAGTCAGCATGGCACAGTTACAAGAACGCAGGCTATGTTTTCGATATCCCGGAGCCCATTGCGACCCAGTATTTCGGTGGAAGAAACCTGATTTCCGGGCTGCAGATATCTACGGGCCTGCAGCAGTCGAGCCAGGGACCGGCATTCTACGCTTACAAAACACCCTATCCAGCGCCGCCGGGCGGAACGGACATCGATGCCGTCCCGATGACCTGGTATCCGGTCGACGATCCGATTCCGGGGCACCATTACGCTGATAGATGGAGAGGGGCCGCATGGGTGACTGTCGGCAACAAGCACACCATCGTCGTTGTTGGGCGCAAAGCTCATGGAGAAATCTATTACGGCCTGCCGCGACCAGGTGATTGCTATGACGACAAAGGCTATCACGGTTCGTCGTATGAGGCTCAGGCTCTGTTCTATACGCCCAATCAGCTGCTTGAGGGCTCACGGATGTCCGTTCCGAATACACCTCCAGCGCTCCGGTGGGATTCCCAGACTCCCGGCGGGAGTCTGAATCGCTTCCTGTTTCAGAACTGTGGCAAAGAGATCGGCGGCGTAACCTACGACCGCGCTCGAAACCTGTTGTACATCGTCGAAATTGCTGCGGGCTACGCCAAAGAAAACGAATGGGAACTGCTGCCGATCGTTCACATCATGCGTCTGGTGGCAGAATAGTCACTGTTGCTTCTGTTGTTTGTCTTCGTAAATTCTGATGTCCGCAAAACCCATAAACCGAGTTTCGTCACTGGATTTCCTGCGTTCGCTGGCAATTCTGATGGTGCTGCTTGCGCATACTGTTCTGGCATATGGCGCTCCGCGACATCTGGCGTTTCTGCAACTTGGCGGAACCGGAGTCGACCTGTTCTTCGTACTGAGCGGTTGGCTACTGGGGCGACACCTGCTGAAAGAACTCAGGGCCACTGGCGGTATCGATCTCCCCCGCTTCTGGTGCCGTCGCTGGTTGCGCACGCTTCCCGCTTACCTTGCGGTCCTGGCAGCAACATTGATTCAGTTCAGACTTTCGAACGCAGATGCAGGACTTCCTTTGCAATACCTGTTCTTCGGCCAGAACTATCTCGAAATGCCGTTCCTGCATGTGAGCTGGTCGCTATGCGTGGAAGAACACTTCTATCTGCTGGTGGCCCCGGCGATTCTGATAGTCGCCCGCCACCATCGCTTGTTGATCCCGGTACTGTTGACCGCATTGATCCTTCCATTCGCCTGCCGCCAGCTCGGTCTGTACTCCAGCATCGAAGAAACCCATGTAAGATTCGACGCATGTGCCGCAGGTGTGCTGTTGGCTGCGATCCACCTACATTGCCCGAATGCCTGGTCAAAGCTAACACGGTTCGCAGCGCCGCTGTTTGCCATTGCCGCGACCATTTACGTGTCTTTCTACGTGATCTGTTTTGTGCAGGGAACGCAGGTGGTGTCAGACCCTGGCGTCTTCGCCATCATCTTCTGCGCGTTCATCGTGTTTGCTGTTTCGTCTGAGTCCATTCAGCAACGGCTGACGTTTCCAGGCTGCTACTATATTGCATCACGTTCGTATGCCATCTATTTGCTTCACCCGGAAGTCCTGGCTCTGTTGAAGAGATTCGGCGGGCAATTGCCGTTCGCGGTGTTTCTGCTGTTGACGTGTATTGGGTCTTGCCTGGTTGCGGAAATCCTGTATCGGTGCGTCGAACTTCCCGTCATGAATGCTCGTGAGTATTTCCAAATCACTCGCACCGGCGAACCGGCGGCAGTGAGTGCGGAAGTACCAACAGTACAAGCCCACGCGGCGACATAGCATAAGCGACTGAGCCGCGTGCATTGTGCCATAAGTGACGAGACTAATCGGCCGTCACGCGACGCTTGACCATTTCAGGCACAGCTTCGTCTTCGAAGGTTGAGAAACCGGTGACGAATTCCAATTCGCTGAGCGTCCGTTCTGTGTCCTGGATGCTGCCAGCAACCACGTCGACCTGGTTGGACAACAGGCCGGAATCGCCTTTGCTGATCCCGGTCTCTGCC
>CALFOL010000891.1 GCA_937919915.1 uncultured Planctomycetaceae bacterium | reverse complement strand
CCCTGCCAGGTGGTGGTACAGCTGCAGAAGACCGGCGTGAAGTTTGTGCTGCATAAGCAGTCTGAAGAATCTCCAGCTCTCATCTTCGTCATCCGGTATGGCGACGATGAGATGCGCAGCCTTCAATTTAACCGGAGTCATAATCCCCAGGCCTTCACTCCGCAGATCGTGTGTGACGGCTGGAACGCCGCTGGAAATCCGGAGTGCCTTCGTGGTCCCGCCGGCTTCGCACGGAAACAGCCAGACACCCCATGAAGCATGATGCTGGTCTTTGGCACGCCGGTCTTCCCGGTGCCCTGTTTCGTAGCTGAGATTCACCAGGTCGTAGCGACTGATAATCCTGGCGAGCTCCAGCACAGCATTACGGCGCGAGTCATTCCGTGTAAACATATTCAGTACGGTATCAAGCATGGCACAGTTCTCCTGCAAAGCCGGAACATGAGCAATGCAACACCAGCTGCGACAGTCGCTCATCACAAACCTAGTTCACATCTCTGCAGACAAAGCCCGAATTGCGGGGTCTTATAGGAATAATCAATGAGCATCACGTACCGATTGTGTGGCTTAAGCAGTCGCTTATATGTTTTCGCACATAATAATCTTCGGATCATCCTTACCTGAAGCACTGGGTGGTCAATCATTATATACGATTATTTGTGAGCGGGTGCTTAAGACGAATGATCGGGCGATTCACAGGATCCCCATACACAACGCCGCGACTACGGATGACTGCCGGAGTGAACTGAGGGACTCCGCATCAATCAAAGACGCCGTGCAGATACCACTCTCCGGAACTCAGGTCGGCATAGATCCAGAAAGCCGCTCCGGATTGCGTCGTGACACGGTAATAGTCTCGATGAACGGTCACATCGTTCCACCAGTCGGTTTGAATCCGATCCGGACCAGTGACGCTGGCGACCACATAAGCCAAACCGTTCCACTGAAACCCCTCAATCATTGGTGTCTTGGCTTGTGTTCCGATCAGCGACGGCTGTGGCAGCAAACGCAGGGGAACATTAAACACAGACTGCTTTTCCGTTTGTAGAGTTTCCGGCGTAACAAGTTCGCTCAAACGATCATCAATGTTGCCACCTGCGGAACTGATGTCGATGATGGATCGCAGGCGAATAGAATTCTCCGGCACCGGGCTGGTGGTGAACTCCGCCGTCAGCAGAGATTGTTTTCCCAGTCGATTGCTGATCCTGTTGACAACAGATGCCAGTTCCTCTGTCGGTTCAATATGCTCAGACGGGCTGAACAGGTCCTGCTGACGAGCCAGCGGCAACGGGGCAACGGTCGCCCGCATGCTGACCGACAGCGTCGGCTTGATTCGTAGGAATTCCAATCGCAGCAACAGCACATCCAGAAGTTCACGAGACGACTGAACCGGCCTGACGACTTCTGCGATCAGTGGAATCACACTGTTGTCTTCAGACTTCAGGCGGCACGTTAATCGCGTCGCCCCCACACTTCGACGCTGCAACTGTTCGGCAATGTCTTCGACCAGATGTTCCAGCACCTGTTGAATTTCATGTGTTGTCGTCGCCGGGAATTCTGACACCCATGTTGCAGCCACCGGATTCGCTTCCGGAATGGCCGTGATGAGTTCGTCGTCCACGCCGCGGATCTGCCGCAGGCGACGAATGGCGGCGGCAGAAATGCGGGAAGGCAGGTCCTGTTGAGGCAGGCTCAAGAGCTGCCCGAGGTTCAGAATGCCGAGCTGCGCCAGCACGTCGACATCCGTAACAGGAATTCGTGCGGCAGCGACGGGGAATTGAGACAACCATGTTTCCGACTGCTGAGGCGGAATGATGACAACCGGCAGGTCCCATTCCGCCGATGCCTTGCGCCGTGTTTTTGGGCGTGACGATCCTGCACTCGCCTGCAGAAAATGTCCACCAGCATGAGAAAAGGCCCAGGCGGTGGCGACAGAGTCGCTGATCGCCACACGACACTGCAGCGCTTGCTGCGACAGGCGCCTTAGCAGCTGTTCAGCCAGCGCCGCTTCGCCACCGAATAACGGCGCACACCCGGTGATGTCCAGCAGCAGCGAATCCGCCACGGGGCTTTCGTCCAGCCCGACAATCGGCGCGAAGCGACGAGTGAGTTCGGCAACCGCTTCCAAATCCTGCTGGTCGGCAACCGGATCCCAATCCAGAAAGACTGTTTCCGACGATGACTTCGTCGGCGCAGCCATGCTGCGGGCTTCCGCCAGAGGCATTCCGGGACGAATACCGGCAGACCAGGCGTCATCAGAAACGCAAACAATTGCTGGCCCACTTCGAGCGGCCGGAAACAACTCACGAACAAACTTCAGATCAGTACCATCCGTGCGAACAGATTTCTTTTTTCCAGAGTCAACGGGCAAAGCAGTATGAATGGCGACTCGTGAACGCTGTTCAACAGGCAGCCGTCTTTGCTGACGCTGGATCGGCCAGTTCAGAAGCCTCAAGCACATGACCCGTTTCATGGTTGCAATCCAGTAAAACCTGGCCGTGACGTTGTACAGAGTTCTTCGAACGCACCAGCCGCACGGTGATGTGCGAACTAGTGGTTTCCGTCGGTGCACTGGATTGTACACGAAATCGCAGGTCTGCCCACGAGGTTTGCCTGAGAGCCGTTGCTGGACGCATCAGAAAAACCGTGACCCCGCTTTTCTCCACGGCCAACTGCAATCGTCGCTGAGCAGTCGGGGACAGTCGATCGATCCACGTCATCATAACTCGCACACCGGGGCATCGTGCCAACTGCTCCAGAGCCCACAAGGCGTCTGATCTTTCAGCCTGTGAGAGCACAGCCGTTGAAGAACAACAGGGGCGCACCAACAACAGTCGCGACAGGGGGATTCCCAGATGACTTAACGACATCGGGTGGAAATCATTAAACGAATCCACCACGGCTAACGCACCAGGTTTCTCCAGAAAGCCGGCCGCACATCGAAGCGCGATGGTGGTTGCACGCAGACCTGGTGTGTCACTGATCCATTCGATAACTGAACCAGATGGAAGACCTGATTCAGGCAACAATTGATCGAAGGATTGATATCCGCTGCTGATGATCGCCTGTGTGGAATGAGCAATCTGACATCGCAACAACTGCCGGCGCAGGTGCTCAATCACAGGAGAGATATTGGGGACTGCTGACATAGGAAACGTTGGCCTGTAGTCGACGCAACAATCGCACAGCAGCACATGCTGCCTGATCGTTTGCGGCGCAGAACGGTTTCCCTACCACGTAAAGATAGAACCAATCCGAACTCGCCTGACAGTCCCTCTGATCGGCAAACTCGGTTCCTGACTTTTAGGAAAGTTGACACAAAGAGTCAACTTTAACAGATCATGCCAAAGAGGCAGACACTGTCGACATTCCGGCGTGGCCCCTGGATCTGGTGGTGGCTGGCGGAGCGCCAAGCAAAATAAGGAATTCGAAATACTTCCGTGGATTTCCGACCCGTCAAACACACTTTCCGCCAGAAATCTACCTAGGTCACTAAATCAACTGCCCCGTTAAAAGAAAGCATAACAAATCACTGCGCACGAAAAAACGGCTGACTGCAGTGAAGCAATCAACCGTTTCTGTATCACAGTGAGTTCACGAATGAACTTACTTTTTCTTCTTAGCGGCTTTTTTCTTTGGAGCAGCTTTCTTAGCAGCAGCTTTCTTAGGAGCAGCTTTCTTAGCAGCAGCCTTCTTCTTAGCAGCAGCCTTCTTCTTTGGAGCAGCCTTCTTAGCAGCGGCTTTTTTCTTTGGAGCAGCCTTCTTAGCAGCTGTCTTCTTAGCAACTTTCTTCTTAGCCACAGATTCCTCCTTAAATGAGAGAGCAACAAAGCGGCCGACTTACCACAGTCACCGGGCTTCAAGAAGCGCGGGCAAGATCAACCACAATCAAAATCTTTCACCATGCCACCGAGGCAATGGCGCTGCAGGTTCTTTATGTCTCACATCGGTTTAAAGTTTGTGATGAACACTTGCTTAAAATGATGATCGATTAACAACAGAACCCGCTGTCAACGTATCGGGCGGAATCGTATTTAATGTTTCAGAATGTGCAATAGTGTTATGCTTGGTCAAACGACCAGTTCGGAAACTTTTCTAGATTAGATCGCCTCTGATGTTGACGTTGAAGGAGACGATTACGACCACCCATGAAGCCATCAACACAACGATCCGGCGATGCGTTTGAACATGCATCAAGTCGGACGCGATTCGCGTTGCGCAACATCATCGGGCAACAATCACTCAGTCGCTCAATGTTCGTTTCACTAGAAAAAATACTGGTTATTTTAACGACTCGCCTCAAACAAACGCGTTCGTAAACGACTTTGATATGCGTTGTGTTGCAACATGCCGCAGCGCGACAGACGACTTCAGACCACCGATTTCCTGGTGCTCAACGCAGTTGAGCGAAGCGTTCTTAAGAGGCATTCAGGTCACTCAATATCTGCCTCATGTAATCCAAACTTTTTTTTGAAATTTTCTCAGCGCCGGGGCTGTAATCGAACACTTCGACCGAAATCCACCCCTCATAACCAACATCCAGCAGCGCTTTCATGATCGGATGATAGTCCGTATCCCCCATGCCTGGACCCAACAGGTTTGTGTCGTTGACATGAAAGTGTCCACAGATGTCTCGATGCCGGTGGATCAAATCCGGAATCGAATCTGCTTCAGCACCGAGCATCGCTTTGACGTCCTGGTGCAGCACAAATGCGGGGTGATCAACCAGTTTCATCAACTCAACCGCTTCCGCGCAGGTGTTAATGAAGTCCGTCTCTTTTTTCGTCAGCGGTTCCATACATAACCGTACGTTTTCTGCCGCAAACGTTGGCATCGCTTCTTTGAAAACCTCCGCTGCATATTCCATGGCCTGTTGAGTCGATACTCCGGGCAACAGGTTGCGTTGAAACGGGGAACCAAACACCAACACTCGCCCACCCATAACGTTGCAGGCCTTCGCGAGTACCTTTAGATAATCAGCCGTTGCCTGCCGCACCTGCGGATCGGGCGACGTCAGGTACAAGCCTTCCGTCTTCGCCAGCAGCCAGTGCAGACCGATGATTTCCAGCCCGAATGTCTCGGCAGTGGCTTTGAGCTGCAGTAGCTCCTCATCTGAAACGCTGGCGATATCGTGAGTGATCGAGAACGGCGCGACTTCAATGCCGGTATAGCCCGCTTCGGAGATAATTCGACACTGTTCTTCCCAGCTTGTGTCTTCGAACAGTTCCTGGCAAATAGCAAACTTCATGATCGTTGTCTTGAAAAGGGAGGGTTCGATTGTGTCGGTTCTGATGATTCGCGGAACCAAAATTCCGCAGTCGAATCATGACATTTCGGGCTTCGGATGCAACTGCACAATATGAATCTTCGGTCGGTACATGTGTTCCTTATTTCACGCACGTTCACAAAATGCAACATCCGGTTTGACGCGTGCTGATTTGCGACCTAGATCTTTACACAACACCTATTGCCCGGCAAACAGACGCAAAACCGACAGCTGACACAAATTTTCACGAGGACGGCACGTTGACGACTTCTCCCCCAACATCACATGGACTCGACGACCTCTTCGATCGCGTCAATCAGTTACTGGGAGATCCCGCTCCACAACAGAGCACGGAAGACAGTGAGGAACGGACGTCGGTCGTCAAAAGCAAGACCGTCAGCAAGAGCCTTCAATCAAGCCGCCCCAGGCGAAGTCTTTACTCCGCAGCAACCACAAACCATCCAGGAGTCAGGGATTTCCAGCGCTTTGCTGGAGCGCCTGATCATGAAATACATGTTTCAGGTGGGCCGAGCACCGGGGCGAGGCATTGCCGGACAGATGAAACTGTCCTTCAAGGTTATCGAACCGATCATGAAACAGCTGCGTAGCGACAAGCAGATTGACCTGTCAGGGACAACAAACACGGGCGGTTCAGAGTATGTCATCACAGAAGTCGGCCGAGAACGCGTCCAGGAAACCGCAGACCAGTGCCCTTCAGCATCGTTGTTGTTCGGTGGACAAACAAGTCCGTGAACATGCCCGAACCGTATGGCCAGAAACGCCGCCACTGTTTGTACTTCGCCCGGTCAAAATCTTCGTACTCGGCCAGCCCTTCTTCCACACCCAGCCATTTTTTCCAGTTGATGTTCCTGGGATTCATCTGCGGTTCCAGCTTGTAGGCCCGCCACTGCCCCTGCGCTGAATTCCGGAAGAACTCAGTCTGATACATCAGCACCTTGCCGAGCTTCCCGGAGGTCAGCAGGTCATTGACTTCGTTCCAGACGGGCAGACTGGTCGACTGCACACCGACCTGCATCACCTGACCGGACTTCTGCCATGTCTTCATGACCGCGATCGCTTCTTCGACCGTCCTGGTCATCGGCTTTTCGCAGTACACGTGCAGGCCGGCGTTGAGTGCATCAATTGTTTGTTTGGCGTGCCAGTGGTCAGGCGTACCAATACAGACGGCGTCCAGATTCGCCTTCTCGTACATTTCGATGTAATCTTCGTACTTGTCCGGAGCGTTTCCTGTCTCCTTCTTAATGTGAGCGGCTGCTCGATCACGATGTTCACTGTAGACGTCGCACACAGCAACAAGTTCGATCGGCTGTCCTTCAACCTGCAGCTTTGTCAGTCGTTTTACGTGAGCACCAAAGCCACGTCCGCCAGGGCCAACAAAGCCAATGCGGATTTTCGCATTAGCGCTGGTAGAATTCGGCGCGGCATTCGCAGCGATTTGTGACGCCGCTCCCAGAACTCCGGCCGCATAGGCAGAAGTCTTCAGAAAATCGCGTCGAGAAGTATCAGCATTGGTCATTAAAAAGCCTTTCGAAGAATGTTCGGTAAACAATGGTCCCAAACGTTTGTTGTGGAGAACCATGATGATAAACAGACTGTCGTCCGTAAAGCACGTTGGATTTGAGTTAACACGACCAAGTTCGTCTGGCGTTGCGGCTTTATTCTTAGAGCAGTTTACTTATTGTCGTGAACGATGCTCGCTCACGGGAGCAGGCTTTCTTCGACCGAAACGCGTGCCCCGCGGCCGCAAGTCAGCGTAATACGCTGTAGATCTGAAGATGCCGCAGAAAACAATGAACGATTGCAACTGCTGAGTGCTCGTTATGGCCGTCGCGGTTTAGCGTTTTTGGTGTTTGGATTCAGTAATTTCTCAATGTCTATCCCTGCCAATATAGAAAAACAGATTTCTTCCGCTATGCGGGCGGATCAGTTCGAGCTGCGCCGATTGCTGCGTTCGATCCGAAACGCTGAAAATGCAAAAAAACCATTCGATAAAAACCTGGACAAACTCAACGCGATGCTGGATCGCTCGCTGCAACTTCGAGAACGTCGCGCGAGCACAGTTCCGAAAATCACCTATCCGGAAGATCTTCCGGTTGTTGGGCGACGCGACGAAATCGCGGCGACGATTCGCGATCATCAGGTCATTGTCGTCTGCGGCGAAACAGGATCGGGAAAGTCGACGCAGCTTCCCAAGATCGCTTTGGAACTGGGGCGTGGTATTGGCGGTGTCATCGGGCATACTCAGCCGCGACGAATCGCCGCGAGATCGATTGCAACACGACTGGCGGAAGAGCTGCACTGCGAAGTCGGCAAACAGGTTGGCTACAGTATTCGGTTCAATAACGCGTCCGGGCCGGAAACGCTGATCCGCCTGATGACCGACGGCATCATGCTCGCGGAAACTCAGTCTGACCCGTTCCTGGATCAGTACGACACCATCATCATCGACGAAGCTCACGAGCGTTCGCTGAATATCGACTTCCTGATGGGTTATCTAAAACGTCTGCTGCCAAAACGCAAAGACCTGCGGCTGATCATAACGTCAGCAACGATTGATGCCGACCGCTTTGCGGAACACTTCAGTTCGAACGGTCAGCCGGCGCCAGTGATCCTTGTGGAAGGCCGAACCTATCCGGTTGAAGTTCGCTACCAGCCATTGGACAGCGATTCCGAAGACCGCAACGCAGCCGCGAAGAAGCCTGGAGCACCTCCCGCGCGAGACGATCGGGACTGGCTGGATGGCGTCGCCGATGCGATTGAAGAGCTTGCCATCAAGGACAACGGTCACATTCTGGTGTTCCTGCCGACAGAGCGAGACATTCGCGAAGCCGACAAACGACTCGGCGGCCGCATGTTTGCCGGCGATTCGCCTCAGCATAAAACACAGGTCGTCCCGTTGTTCGGTCGACTGTCGATGGCCGATCAGACGAAAGTCTTTCAGCCGTATCAGTATCGTCGGATTGTGCTGGCGACCAACGTCGCGGAATCATCATTGACCGTCCCCGGCATCCGCTACGTCATCGATACCGGGACAGCTCGCATCAGTCGCTATTCGGCGCGGTCGCGGATGCAGCGGCTGCCGGTCGAAGCCGTTTCGCAGGCCTCCGCACGTCAGCGTGCGGGGCGATGTGGCCGTCTGGGGCCGGGAATCTGTATTCGGCTCTACAGCGAAGAAGATTTCAATGGTCGCGAAGCATTTACCGCTCCCGAAATTCAGCGGACTAACCTGGCCGCCGTCATTCTTCGAACGATGAATCTGAAGTTGGGGCGGCTGGACGAGTTTCCGTTTCTTGATCCTCCGAAGCCGACGTCCGTTCGAGAGGGCTATAAGACGCTGGAAGAACTCGGAGCGATCGAATCTGCTCAATCGGGTGATCAGGACGACTACGTCATGACGAAAATTGGTCGTCAGATGGCGGGACTGCCCGTCGACCCACGCATCAGTCGCATGATTCTGGCCGCCATCGATGAACACGCCGTCATGGAAGTGCTGGTAATCGCCTCAGTACTGGAAGCTCAGGATCCGCGTGATCGTCCCATGGACAAACAACAGGCGGCCGACGAAGCTCACAAGCAGTTCGTTCATGAAGACAGCGACTTCCTGACGTTGTTGAATCTGTGGGACGCCTGGCACGCTAACAAAAAAAAGCTGTCCGGCGGTCTCCTGAAGAAATGGTGCAAACAGAACTTTCTGTCGTGGATGCGATTGCGAGAATGGGTGGACGTGCATCGGCAGCTGAAGGATCTTTTGGCGAGCAGCGGCGACAAGGCATTGGAGAAAGCAGCCGCTCTGCATCCGGTGCACGATCGAAAAAACGACTTCGCTGCCATTCATCGTTCACTGATGACGGGCCTGCTGGCGAACCTGGCATATAAATCCAGTGAGCGAGAATTCACCGGAGCGGGCGGAAACAAGCTGGCTCTGTGGCCCGGATCAGCGTTGGCAAAGGCAAGCCCCAAGTGGTTCGTGGCGGCCGAGCTGATCGAAACGTCGCAACGTTTTGGACGTACCATCGCTCGAATTCAGCCGGAATGGATCGAACGCCTGGCCGATCACCTGGTGAAGCGAGAATACTCGGAACCACATTGGGATTCCAAAGCCGGCAACGTGATGTGCTTCGAAAAAGTGTCGTTGTGGGGCCTGCCGATTGTGCCTCGCCGAAAAACGACATTTGCCAAAGTCGATCCCGCAAAGGCCCGCGAGTTGCTGATTCAATTCGGCCTGGTGGAACTGGCGTTGCTGTACGGCAAGACCGAAGACGAACGTGAATCAGATTACGCGGAAGAAGAAAATGTGCTGCGCGGCGGACAGCGATCCCGCATTACGCCTGGCATCACCAGCCGAGCGGATCCTGGTTCCGCGGCGTTCCGCACAGACAGTCCGGCCTTAAAAAATGGTTGGGGGAAAGACTTTCCTTTTCTGGAACACAACGTCGACGTGCTGCGACAGGTGAAAGATCTACAGGCCAGAACTCGCCGACACGACCTGCTGCCGACAGAAGACGTGTTGTTCGACCTGTATGACAGACAGATTCCAGCAGATGTCGCAGATCGAGATCGTCTGAAACGCTGGTACCAGAGGACCAGTAAAACGAATCCGGGCCTGTTGCGTTTCGACGTCGATTACTTCACCAGCGAAACTCAGCGAGACGACGGAAACGCAGACTTTCCTGCCAGCATCTCTATGGGGGCGCTGGAGCTCAAGCTTTCGTATCAGCTGGATCCCGGACGAGACGCAGACGGCGTCACAATAACTGTGCCGATCGAAGGGTTGTCGCAGCTGGATCAAAACCGACTGACCTGGCTGGTCCCTGGCCTGATCGAACAAAAAGTCACAGAGCTCATTCGTTCTCTGCCGAAGGATCTGCGTCGCAATTTCGTGCCGGCTCCTGATACCGCACGACAGATTCTGGCTGGCTTCGAATTCGGCAAAGGCAATCTGTTGTCCGTGATGGCGAATGCGCTGTCGGAGATCTCCGGCGAATCGGTCCGGCCGGAATCGTTTAACCAGTCGGCTCTGACAGATCACCTGAGATTCAACATCCGGGTCATCGATAACGCGGGAAAGCAGGTCGCAGAAAATCGAGACATCGACCCGTTGCGGCAGTCGTTGCTAAAGACGTCGAAAGTAGACGCAGTCAGTGCCGGCGAATCGCCGGAAGAAAAACAATGGCATCGTACAGGGTTCAAGGCGTGGAATTTTGCAGACGTTCCGGTCAGCATTTCCATCAAGCGGGCGGGCATGCAGATCCAGTCGTTCCCGGCGATCCGGGATGACACAAATTCCGTCGCCTTAACGCTGTGCCAAACGGCCACTGCTGCTCAGGCGGTTCATCGCAGGGGCCTGAGACGTTTGATTCTTCTGGTGGAAGAACAACGAATCCGTCGGCAGGTCGAACATCTGCCGGAACTGAATCAGATTCGGATGCTGGCGGCTAAGATTCGCGGTCTGGATGTGGCGTCTCAGTTACAGTTGCTGATGGTGGATCGTGCGTACCTGTCGCCGAAGGAAACGCCGCGGACTCAGTCGGAATTCGAGCAGTTTTTGACGGACGGCCACAAGCGGGTTGGTGTGGTGGTTCAGGAGTTTGTGCAACTGTTGCCAGGCCTGTTCAAGTACTATCACGAGACGCAACGCATTTTGGATGCAACGAATGGCCCGGGGTGGGACCCCATCGTTAACGGAATGAAACGGCAGCTTAACGAATTGATGCATCCGAATTTCCTGGCAGAAACTCCCTGGCCCTGGCTGATTCAGATTCAACGTTACATGACCTGCATGCGGCGCCGCGTGGATCGGCTAAATTCCGGTGGTGTCAACAACGAGCGACTGTTAGAGCAGGACTTCGCAAGGTACGCGCTGCGGTGTCATCAACGTCGTCAGGAGCATGCTCGCCAAAAATTCAGCGATCCGATGCTCGACCATTATCGCTGGATGCTGGAAGAATTCCGTGTCAGTCTGTTCGCTGCCAAACTGGGAACCGCCATCAAGGTTTCGGGACCCAAACTGGACGAACAATGGCAACGTGTAAGCTAGGCCGGGAGCCTTGGCAGGTGATCGGGGACAGCATTCGGTTGATCTGTTGCGAAACGTCAACGTTTGCTGACGCTGCCTTTGGCCCGAGATTTGCTTGATGTCCTTTTGTGCTC
>CALFOL010000890.1 GCA_937919915.1 uncultured Planctomycetaceae bacterium | reverse complement strand
GAAAACTCGAACCGCGCCCCTACGCCTGCGACATTGTCCAACGCGTGACTCGTTCGTGTGACGCGACGTAGATGTTGGTGAAGTCTTTGTCGTGAGCCAATCCGTGAATGTGTCCGCTCTGGCCATCCTGGTGTATGAGCTCACCCGATTTGGCGTTGTAAATCGTCAGAAAACCATCGTTGTCGCCGCCAGCCGTCAGGATCCACGACTGATCGGGCGACCACACAATTTGTTCAATCAGCCCCTTCTTGTTGTTGTCTTCCAGTTCCAATATGCGATTACAGGTCGCGACGTCGAAGACTTCCAGTCGGGCGGGGCCCTGAAGGTGATCGATGTTGCCAATCTTCCCGATGCCTCCGACCGCCAACTGAGCACTGTTTGGAGAAAACGCAAGGCTGCGGATGCCACCGATGCTGTGCCGCCGAGCTGTGGGGTCCCACGTGTACATCACCGGCGTTTCGAGCTCGCTGACCTTCTCAAACGTTTTGGCATCCCGAATGGCGACGTGACCAACACGATCACCGGTAGCCAGCAACTGGCCATCGGGTGATGCGGCGACGACATACAACATCGACGGAAAGTGATGAGGCGTCATTGGTTGGTGATCACTGAATGCAGCGACAGACTCGCCCGTCGCAGCGTTCCACACTTTGCACTGCATATCATCTGCGACACTGATAATGTGGCTACTGTTCGGGGATGCAATCACCTGCCGAATCCAGCGATCATGAGCGGCAATCCGTCGAACCTGTTTTCGCGAATCCACGTCCCACCAAATGAGTGCTCCATCGTAACTGCCGGTAACCAGAGTTCTGCCCACGCGAACCATTCCGGTGACGTAGCTGGTGTGACCATCGCCTTCGAAGGCAAGTCGTTCCGGCTTTTCTTTCGCGACCTCAAGTTCGTACACGCCAAAGTCGGATGATCCGATCCACACCTGCGACGATTCCGGATCGTGTTCTATGGAGAATACGATATCCGAACAATTCCAATCGTTTGTGCGTTTTAGTTGCTTGGGTGTCATGCGAGCACCTCCTGACACGGTGTGCTGCCGAAGTCGGCTATCGGAATAGGTCTGCTTCCGACCATGAATTCTTTGTCGTGCTCGATCCCCAGCGCCGCGAAGATGGTCGCGAACAAATCGCCGGCATTCATCTCACCGTCGGCGACTGTTTTTCCGTCTTCGTCTGTCTTGCCGAAAACGGTGCCGCCACGAATTCCACAGCCACTCAGCGAACAGCTCCACGCATCCGCAAAGTGATCTCGCCCAAGACTGCCGTTAATTTTCGGCGTTCGACCAAATTCCCCCAACGTGATGACCAGCGTCTTTTCCAGCAGCCCGCGTTGCTTAAGATCATCCAGCAGAGCACTCATGCAATGGTCAAGATCCGCACAAAGTTCGCGATGCGTTTCGAAGTTCTGCCCATGACTGTCCCACCAGGCACGAGCAACGCGAACAAACGGCACGCCAGCGTCAACCAGTCGCCGGGCGATCAGGCACTGGTCGCCAAACTGAGTCGGGCCGTAATGGTCTCGCATTTCCTGCGGTTCCTTCTCGATATCAAACAAATGATCGCTGGCCATCAGACCGTGAACGCGTTCGTACGCATTTTCATGACTGCCAATCGATGGGTTTTGCAGATCACGCACAAAACGTTTGGCGAGAAAGCTTCGCAGGGCGGCTCGATCTTTGTGATCGCTGTCAGTGATCGAATCCTGCCGATGAATGTCTTCCGGCATCATCTTGTTGGTCAGAAACATCGGATTGTAGCGAGCCCCAAGGAAACCCGCCGATCCCTGCCGCCGCCCTTCTGTCGAGGTGTACATCGAAACAAAGTCGGGCACTTTGCTGTCGATCTGCCCAAGTTCGTGTGCGAGTATCGCCCCCATGTGAGGAAACCGCACACCGGGTTCCTTAACCCGACCGGTGTCCATCAATTCGTAACCCTGGCCGTGGTCAGCGATCTTTGTGTTCAGGGAGCGAATGATGGCCGTGGTGTCCATTCGCTGGCTCATCTTCGGCATCAATTCTGAAATCTCAATCCCGGGTACAGACGTCTGGATCTTTGCGAACGGCCCGCCAGTGCTGCGTCCCGGTTTCGGATCCCACGTTTCGAACTGACTGGCCCCACCTGCCAGCCACAACATGATGACACTCTTCCCACTGCGGGCGAGTTCTTCTGCCATCGCTGGTTGCGACAGCACATCCAGCGCCATGCTCGATGCCAGAGCGGTCGTGCCGGCCTTCAGCATGGTTCGGCGATTGATGTTGGTCATTGGTGATTCCTCGTTGAACAGGCGGCCTGCCTGTTTTTACCCCTCGAGAATGTACACAGGCAATGCGTCTTGCCCGTGCGGTGTATTAATGATTGAATCGAAACTCTGGTGAACTCAACATCGCCCACACGACCTGTTTGATCGCGGCTTCACGGCGTTCCGACCGTGCAGCTACATATTCGACGACCGCGTTCGTTTCGTCTTTGTCCGGATTGCGGCTGAACACGGAACGAAACGCAGCCCTGGCGACATCGTTGTCAGATTCGATTTGCTTGAGATGCCCCACAAGACGATCGCCACCACCGTTAAGAAACTCCGATTCCATCGACTGATTGTTACTAAACCACAACGCCTCTGACACCGACACCTGAAAGTCGTCACCCGGAATCGTCAGTTGTCGAGCCATCCCATCTGCCTGCCGTTCCAGTTCGTCGCGTTTTTTGCTCCAGTCCTCTTCGCCAACCAGCCCCGTCAGACTATCCGGGCTGCGTCCGGCGACTCGCAGCGACAACGATAGCTGCCTCGGAGAAAGTGGTCTCGGTACCGCCACCGCGAACAATTCCGGTGCAGGACCCGCGGCGGATTCCGTTCGCACCCCACGTGCAAATGCCTTAGTCAATACGATCGCATGCACCAGACGTTTGACATCAAAACCGGAGACTGCCACCTCGTCTGCCAGTTCATTGAGCAACTCCGGGTGGCTGGCGGGATTCTGCGAATGCATCTGATCCAGTGGATGCACCAGGCCGCGACCGAAAAACCGAGCCCACGTTCTGTTCACCAGATTCTTTGCGAAGAAGCGATTGTCCGTATCAGCCAATACGAAATCGACGAACCGCGAACGTGGCCGAAAGTCCGGACGTGGAGGATCTTCGGCCTTTTCATCCTGTTCGGCCTTCTTGATTTTCTCCTGCAATTGCTTCAGTTCCTCGCCGTCAATGGAGAGCGGCGGAACTTCCAGAGTCGCACCCGTCAGAAACATCAGCGGCGCCTCAATCTCGGCGCCCTCTGCGTTGGTGTACTTCGTTGTCCCTTCGAAACGCTCCGTGACAAATCCCTTGCGCGTGACCAGCGTCCGCTTAAAGAACGATGCCATGCCGTAATAATGGGCCTGCGTCCAGTCTTCGACCAGCGGATGATCGTGACACTTCGCACAGGAAATATTCACGCCCAGCCACGTCACGCTGGCATCATTCGTCATCGCGTCTAAATCCTGCACGCGGCGTTTTAGATAAGCAACCGGTCGAACATCTGTGCTGAGCGTATCTTCCGGCAGCAAGATCTCCCGAAACAATCGATCCCACGCACGATTCTCCTTCGTCGCCTCCAGCAGATACTCACGCCACTTGTCGTTGTATTCCTCCGGCAGCAACAGCATGATGTCCAGCTGATTGCGAGCGTGAAAGGCATAGTCCGGGGAAGCGATCAACTGCTGCACGACTGCTGTTTTCGCCTGGTCTGCTTCGATCGCGAGATATGCATCGAGTTCCGGTACGGTGGGAATCCGTCCAGCCAGATCCAGAGTTACTCGACGCAAAAACGCGGCCGCATTCACTGAACGGACCGGTGCAATACCGTCGGCAGCCAGTCGAGCATCAATGTGATGATCGATCCGGTGAGCGAGTTCAGCAACGTCACCAGCATCGACGGGCAACATGGAGATCGCGCAAAAAGCAGCGAACAGGAATGCGTCAGGCGATCGCATGAGGAAAAGTTCAAAGGTGGGAAGGAGGAGGCGGGGCGGGGTGCTGCCCTCTGTGAGTCTGTCAGCACCACCATTTACTCTACCATTCGCCTGAGTAAACGCAATTGTGGTTTATTGCAATGCGAGTGCAATATCTGCGAACATCGGACGAAATCCCGTCCGGCCGATTGCGATTCAGGCCGGCGGGGCTGGCAAAATTGGTCGGTGATCGATCGCAGCGACAACCACCGAATCACGCCCAGAACAAAGCACCACATCCCGCAGGGATGTCAGAACGATGGCAAATATTTCTGGTATCCGTTCAGGATGCGGCGATCGTCTCGACAACTTTCGCTACAAGTGACCGCATCATTTCTTTCTTATGGTTTTCATGATGGGTTCCTGTGTGATTCGATTTCTTCCCGCGTCGCCAGGCTCGGCTGAGCACCGTGACGCGTCGCGGCGATAGCACCAGCGACACTGGCGAAACGCACCGCCTCTAATAGATCATCGGTTTCAGCCCACCGAACTCCGACCGCCCCGGCAAACGCGTCACCGGAGGCGGTTGTGTCGACCGCCGTAATCGTTGCTGGCTCAATATGGTGTAACTGGTCGCCGGTCAGCAAGACGACGCCGCGTTCGCCCAGCGTGATGGCAACGTTCTTTGCCCCTCGCTGTTGCAACTGTCTGGCAGCAGTTTCTGCATCAGCGAGGGTTTTGACCGCCAGGCTGGTGATCGTCGCTGCCTCTGTTTCGTTTGGGCAAATGAGATCAACCTGCAGCAGTTCATCCGTCCAGTCACTCGCCACAGGCGCCGGATCCAGGATGCATCGCACGCCAGCGGCCGTCGCGATCTGAATAGCAGTCAGCACACTTTTCGTTGGTACTTCCAGCTGGACCAACAGAACGTCGGCCGTTTCGATCACCCGGCGACTGTCGTTCGCATCCGCCACGGAAACTGCTCCATTCGCTCCCGCAACCAGCAGAATCGAATTCTCGCCCGAGTCTTCCACGGCGACGATCGCCAGGCCGCTTTCGCAGTTCTCCGTTGTGCGAACACCTTTGCAACAGACACCGTGATTACGCAGGTTCGTGACCAGACGCTGCGAAAACGAGTCACTGCCCACGCGGCCAATCATCCGCACGGCACCGCCTGCCTTAGCAGCAGCGACGGCCTGATTGGCTCCTTTGCCACCGCAAATCTCACTGAACGAAGAGGCCGCAACCGTTTGTCCTGCCTGCGGGAGCGATTGACACCGTACAACGAGATCCATGTTGATGGATCCGAACACGGAAACGATGGGTTTCGATAAACCTGCAGACTTCGAATTCACTTGCCGGACACTCCGGGGAAACCTGCCGGTGGCTGACTCGACAACTGCACCAATGCTTCGCTCGCCCGGCCTTTTTGTTCTTCCCGCAGGATCAGATAGCGATCGCGTCCATCGTCAGAGTTTTCAAAAGTCGTCAGGCCGTCATCGGCAACGACGACTCGCCCCGGTGCGGACAAATCGAAGTAGCCGCGATCAGGGCGCACGGCGTGCAGCACGGAAGTCAAATCCCACGTCGGGCGATCATGTGGAGGTGGTATGTACAGCGTGTAAGCCTCCGAAAGCGGATGATGATCTACGTAGCGGTAGTCCTCTAGAATGCTCTGATGCGGGTACGTCAGATTCTTGCCGATTTCGAAGCCGCTCCAGACAATGGACGTCGGCCAGGCCTTGACCAATGTCTTCGCCGCCGGAATGTCTTCGACAATGTTGTACTCTTTGTGATCGTACAGATTCCCTTTGTCGTCTCGAATCTGTCGAAACGCGCCCGCCATAATGGACAGCAGTCGCACTTTTTGCTTCACCAGTTGTGTGCCATCAAGCTGGCTATGTTCGTCGGCCGTTGACGTCAGCAAATTGGCCAGATTCGTTGAGAAGCCCACCTGAGCAATCACCACGCTGCCATTTTCCTGAGAAGCGAGAGCCTTCCGCAACACGCTGACCGCGTCTGGTGCATCTTTGCCGCTGCGGAGATCGTGAGCGTAACGATCCCTGCCGTCGTTCTGTTGAGCAGCCAAGACGGTGAACTTACCGGCTTCCGGCGTCACACCACTTCGACAAACGCCGATTGGGATTTCACCACGCCCGTAGAAAGTATTCACAACATCCGTAAACGGCGCCGCCAATTCATGATCTTTGGTGATCGTCACCGCCAGCAATTCGCACTCGCCGCGCGTTTGCAACGAATGAATCACTCCCATGGCAAGCACGTCGTCACAGTCGTTGCCAATGTCTGTATCGAAGATCAATGGAATGGGCTTCTGCGCGGGGGCCTGGGCAATAACGCTGCCAGTAATCAGGCAGAGCCCAAGTGTGGTGATCAGTTTCATGAATGGAAATCCCTGGCGATAAAATTATCGATAGACGTCGTGCCAATTTGCCCGTTTCTGATTCTTAGAGCCGTTGACTTATTATTGTGAACGGTACTCGCTCGCGGGAGTAGGCATTCTTCAATCGAAATGCGGTCCCCGCGGCCACAAATCACCGTAATACACTGTAGCCCGGCAGGACAAGTCCTGAACGTAGTCTAAGTCAAACAGCTTGTGAAGTCGTGCGTCGAAACATCTCACGAGTGACCGCTTTCCTGTGCGGGAGCTGTCACCTGGCATTCGCCACAAGGAGTATAGACCGACGCCGTGGAGGATATGGAACCAGCAAACGCGGTTGTGCAAAATGGCGTGAATCGACTGACAGCAGTTCCAGCTGACGCGTGGCGGCGGAGCGTGCGTTTCGAACTGCGATAACCGTATCCCACGATCCAGACGCGTTCACGATTCATTTGGATTCGCTGTAGCTGGCATCTACGAAATCGAACCTCTTCCGGAACTCGGCGATGGACAATGACAATCCATTTGCGCTTCCAGCGGACAAGTCAGAACGCAGAGCCTTCCGTCGCTCCGCTCCCCTGACTCACAGCCAATTGGCAGCGAATCTGCCTGACACCGCGTACGAAATGCTGGATCGACCATCATATGCTGCTGATCAAACACTCGACTCTGTTTCGTCGAAGATCGCCATTTGCAGCATCTCCTCTGTGCGTTCTTCGTCACCCCCCGCGGTGAATTCCCGCTTATGGTACTCGACCTGTTGTGTCGGAGTGTTGTTTCGTGAACCTTCATCGTTCAGTGAGAACGTGCCATTGGGGTTCGGTTTGAAGAACATCCGGAACCACAACATTTGTTCAACGTTGGGTTGGGGTGAGTGCAGGACAACTGCGATGCCCTCTTCGTACCATTCGTACAGCATCCCGAAGAATCCGCTTGGGATGTACTTCACGGATTCCAGGTTCACGCCAATGCCGCGGAATGATTCCTGATGAATAAGTTCGGTCAGGACTTCTCTGAGCAGAGCAAGATCGGCTCCATCCCAGATTTCGATGTGATCCAGACCCACTGTGGCAGTTGGACCGTCCGTGTGAATGGTGAGACGCTGTCGCTTCTTCCGGTTCATCATGAATGAATTCGCCCTGGTTAGGTTTCTCGTTGCTTCTATGCTTCGAGGGGATCTGTTCAGATTGCAAAGCCTGAACCGAAACAAGACGGATTCTGAACCCCCTTCCCAACAGGTGCGTAAGTCTTTTACTAGTATGGTGTTACGGATACTGGTGCATTTTCGTGTACGATTCGAGCATCGGGAGATGTTGAATTGCGGCATCGCCCGTTAACAAAATGTTGCGTTCGGCAAACAAATGTGCCACATATGAACACCTTGCGTTCAGTTTTCGTTCCCCTGAAGAAGCTGTGAGCCAATAGCCGGACTTCGCAGCAGGGCCATAATCGCGCTGCGATCCTGCGACAGGACGGCCAGCTTCCCACTCGCGGGGACGATTCTGGAGATCTGGAAAGGGAAGGTCATCCCAGTTAATATCCGAACGTAACGCGCAGAGCGGGTGCTTGTGTTCCGGTCGCTGTCTCCAGATTTCCCAAAAGCGAATTCGTCATGCCCACAGTTAAGTTTGTCAACGAAAAGGTTTCCGTTGAAGCGAAGGATGGTGAGGATATCCGAACAATTGCTCGCAAGAACGGCGTGCAGCTGTATTCGGGCCCCCACAAAGTTGTGAACTGCATGGGGTTTGGAGCATGCTGCAGTTGCAATATTGCCCTCAAAGCAGGCAGCGAAAACTGCAGTAAGAAGGGCTTCCTGGAACGGATCAACAAGTGGATCAATCCATTGCTCGGTCTGAAACTGCTCAGCAACCCGGAAAAGGACGTCCGCCTTGCCTGCCAGACTCAGGTGCATGGCGACGTTGAGGTAGAAACGAATCCACCGATCAACTGGCACGGCGACAAGTTCTGGAATTAAAGCCCGCTGGCTAAATGACGGAAGCGGAAACGATCGTTGGGTCTCGTTTCGATTTCGATCGGTTGTCTACCGAATCTCGTCACGTTCCAGCTTGCTAAGCTGTCGCCAGTTCCAGGGGGCCACCCGTCGTGGATCTGCAAACAAGCCACGTTTCTCCGCCTTAGCTGCTTCTTCTGCGGCGGCCAGCTGAGGGTCGTCAGAATAGGCGACGTAGTGCCAGGCAAGTCCCTGCTTAACCAGCCACAGATTGACGTAGACATCGCCCAGATACACGTCGGCGATGCTGCGGTCATAGCGATCACTGTCACTCACGACATAACGGACAAACTTGCCACCGATCAGTTTCTTTAAACTGTCCGTCGCAGTGTTCCCGAAAGGCTGTCCCTTTTCCGGTGTGTCGATGCCGTTCAGTCGCAGTCGTACAGGTTTTTGATCCACCAGAACGTCGATTGTATCCCCGTCAACAATTCCAATCACCTTAAAGGTCCTGGCCGTGAGCGGATCAGCGGTTGCGGGTGGCTGGGTGGGCCGACTGGCAGTTGATTTTTCTGCAGAGAATGCTGGCTGCTGAGCGAACTCGTCCGGAGTCTGTTGTGCCCAGTCGATCGAGGGAGTGGAAGCCAAATCGTCGAGTTTCGGGGCGTCACGTTGAGTTGTGTCGGTCCCGTGTCGATTCGGAGCGAAACTGTCGCCCCGGTTTTCAATGACCGTGCGACCCACGAATAGCAGAACTCCGACCAGTAAACTGGCAAACAGCGTCAGAATGCTATCGGTGGAGCCCGGTTTCATGGAATCGTTTCTGTGCCTGTGATGCGTCTTTGCAGAAACGTCGGCCGAAGTTTCTGGATCGTGCTGTTCGAATGCAGGTTCTGCGGTTGGCTGGAACAAACGCCTATGCCGTCTTGAATCGGAACACGTTGCTGCGGTGATTCAGCTTCTCAAGCTGGTACGCGGCGATTTCGGGACATCTATCGTGCGCGAAGAGCGGCATGGTCCGGCGGCGGCTAAATTTGCCGGAGCAGGTTTGTGTCGGTTGGCTTCCGCAGGTCCGTTTCGGGGCATTCGCCAGCCCGCCGTTCCTGGAGGGACGCTGACTCACGGCTCATAGGGGAACCCTGGATTCGTTGGTGTTTCCGATAATGGCGGCGCAAATGCGATTGGCGGAAGAAATTTTGCAAAACGTCTGTAACGTTTTGGTCTTGGGCCCGAGTCATGGTGATGACGAATACAACTGAAGTGGAATACGTGCTGGCGATGCAGGTGTTAGAAGAGCTCTGCACCGCTCAGCGGATCAAGGTCAATGACAAACTACGGGAGCTGTTTTGGCAGGGGGTCGTGCACGGCTGGAACAGGGCAGGCGGGAAGTCCGGACGGCGCGATCGGGAAGAACACAAGCCCGCCAAGCCGAGCACGGCTCTTTCTGGTTTGTCGCGGGATTCTCAAGTCGGATCATCGGTGGGGCTGTCTGATTCCGCCTCCCGAAATCGTGATGACCTCAGTCAGGGCGGTGTCTTTCGGATTTAAACGTGCTGTGCCGTTCGATCGGTGGTGTGTCTGTTCAAGCTACGGTCTACAATCAGGGATTCCGCGACGGCAAATTCCCTGAGTGACCAGACAGGACAATGACCACCGACAATTCCGATCTTCACAAAGATGCCACCGATTTACCGTTACACGCTGAGTCACAAACAACGACTGATGCTGGCGCTATTGGCAAGGGCGATTCAGAAGCAGGCTCGCAGTTGACTCCTGGGGAGAAGGTTCGCACCTTTCCAACAGGACCGGGCGTCTACCTGATGAAGGATCGTGA
This sequence comes from uncultured Planctomycetaceae bacterium, assembly GCA_937919915.1. Taxonomy (GTDB): domain Bacteria; phylum Planctomycetota; class Planctomycetia; order Planctomycetales; family Planctomycetaceae; genus Fuerstiella. The sequence goes on along the minus strand of CALFOL010000890.1, from coordinate 1,316 downwards.
GGCGCGAGTCATCTATGTTGGAAAAGCGGTGAACCTGCGCAGCCGGGCGGGAAGTTATTTCACCCGCGCTGCCGAGATCGAACGCCGAACGGCCGACCTTGTGACGGAGATCGCTGACATCGACTTCATCGAGACGGACAGCGAAGTCGATGCATTGCTGATGGAAGCTCGGCTGATCAAAGATATTCAGCCGAAGTTCAACAGCCTGCTGAAGGACGATAAGACGTTTCCTTATCTGCAGATAACGACTCGCGAAGACTTTCCGCGGGTCGAGTTTACGCGGCAACCCCAAAGCAAAGGTGTCCGACTGTACGGTCCCTTTACGAGTGCCGGGCAACTGCGCGGGACAATCGCTGTGCTGCAGAAGATCTTTCGCTTTCGAACGTGCTCACTGGATATCGAGGAAAACGATGAACGCTGGCGGTGGTTTCGTCCGTGCCTGTTGGCCAGTATCAACCAATGCACGGCTCCGTGTAACGTCCAGATTTCGAAGGAAGAATATCGCAATGATATGCGGCGGCTGCGAATGTTTCTCGACGGAAAGAAAGATCGATTACTGAAGGACATGGAAAAGGATATGCAGCTGGCTTCGAAGAATCTGCTGTTCGAAAAAGCGGCCAGAATTCGCGACGACATTCAGTCGCTGAAGACCCTTAACCTCCGTGGGAATCTGGAAGATCACGCTCAGCCGGAAGTCTTCTATGTCGACCCGAAAAAAGGCGTCGCGGGGCTTAAACAGGTTCTGAAAATGTCGACACTGCCCCGACGGATAGAAGGGATCGACATTGCCCATTTGCAGGGGGGAGAAACCGTTGCCAGTCTGGTGCAGTTTATTGATGGTCTGCCATTCAAGCACGGTTACAAGCGATATAAGATCAAGTCCGTCGAGGGGATCGATGACTTTGCGTCGATGCGAGAGGTTGTCACGCGCCGATTTCGACGACTGCAGCAGGAGGGGGAGGCCTTTCCGGATCTGCTGCTGATAGATGGGGGGAAGGGGCAGCTGAACGCCGTCATGGAAACGTTTGCGGACCTGCAGATTTCTCCACCCATGACGATTTCACTCGCCAAGCGGGAAGAAGAAATTTACGTCCCCGGGCAAGCCGAGCCGCACCGATTAAGCCGACACGCCTACGCTTTGCGACTGTTGCAGTATATCCGGGATGAGTCCCACCGCTTTGCTCAGCACTATCACCATATGCTGCGGAAAAAAGCGACGTTTGATGGAATCAAGAAGAATCGAAAGGCGTAGTAGTGTATGCAGACATAGGCTGTTGTTGTTGTACCGTCGGCGCGATTGCCTGACATGGCATTTT
>CALFOL010000889.1 GCA_937919915.1 uncultured Planctomycetaceae bacterium | reverse complement strand
CGAGAAACGTCTTATCGCCGTCGACGACCGTTTTATTCATTGCTTCGACAATCATCTTCGTCGCAGACGGATACGGCCACGGTTGGAAATCGATCCGGCCGTTGTTCCATTCCTCGTGCTTAATGGCGTCGCTGGAAATGTAGCCTTCATTGTCTGTGTACAGCGTCATGGCCCGCTTGACGACATCCGCTGGCATCGGCAGGTATCCTTTGCCATCACGTGACAGCAGCTCTGCCACTTCCGCCTTGTTGGCCGAAGTATAGATTTGTGCCTTTACGATGGCGTTGATGACTTTCTGCGTCCAGGTTGGTTTCTTGACCGTGTCGTCCTCATGCATGCACACGACACAGCAAGGATGGTTTTTCCAGATGTCGCCGGTAAACCGCAACATGCGGGCACCTGCTTTGAGCTCTCCCATGGCATTGAATGGCTCGGCAACGATGTAGCCGTCAATTTTTCTTGCGGCCAGGCCCGCCGGCATATCCGGCGGTGCCAGCACCTGCAGGTTGACTTCTTTCGGCCCGATCTTTTCCGATTCTGGCTTGATGACGGGCGTTAGGCCGTTCGCGCGAAGAGCGATCTGCAGCACGATGTTGTGCATCGAATACCAGTATGGGACGGCGATGCGCATTCCACCGAGTTGCGAGAAATCCTCAATCGTGGTGTGTTTGCCGACGACCAGTCCCGAGCCGTTCGTATGTGCCCAGCACATGATCTTGACCGGAAAGTTGTTGTTGTACCGCATCCAGACCGGGATCGGTTTCAGGAAGTGCACCACGTTGAACTTCCTGGCAGTGAAGCCTTCCACCAATGGCGACCAGCCGCGAATCAGTGTTGGCCTGACAGCTTTCAGCCCCTGTTCTTCGAAGTAGCCTTTGGCGTGCGCGACCAGCAGCGCGGTGGCGTCCGTGATTGGCAGGTAGCCGATGCGGACTTCTTCATCTTCGTCAGGGACTGCGGCATCTGCGGTTGCAGGCAATACGGTCGCTGCAGCTGCTGCCGCTAAACCTCCGGCCGCCATTTGGTCCATGAAACAGCGTCTTGACAGAGCTTCTCCGTCAGAGATCAGCTGTTCGAACATTTGTTTTTCGTTTTCAGGCGACATCATTTTCTTTCACTGGTGAAATCACGTTTGATGAACAATCAGACGACCGCCTGTTAACTAAGTGCTTCTGCGGTAGGCATCGGGGTCACTGCTGTTGATGACTGCCATTTGTGTTGGGGGTTGGGCCGAGTGATTTCCGCAGCTGGATGTGCGGCGTCTTGCTCTGTGCATCTTTGAGATGCGTCCGGATTTCCTGTCTCAGCACATCGACGTCGCCATCGTTCGCCAGTTCGGCCACGATGCGTCCTGGATTGGATGACATCACCATGATTCGTTGCGCCATCCTGACGGCTTCGTCGATGTCGTGTGTGACAAGGATCTGGGTGATTTCAAGCTGAGCTGTGATGCGCAGCACGTCCTGTTGCATCGCCGCTCGCGTGACTTCGTCGAGTGCTGCGAAAGGTTCGTCCAGCAACAGGAGTTCTGGTTCCGTTGCCAGTGATCTGGCTAAAGCGACGCGCTGTTGCTGGCCACCGGACAGTCGCTGGACGTTCGCCTGAGCGAGATCCGCGATTCCAACCATGTTCAGCAGTTCGGCAACGCGGGTTCGTCCCGATTCGCCTTCTCCCGCGATCAGGCACCCAAGCATGGCGTTCTTCTCGACCGTCATCCACGGATATAAAGACGGCTTTTGAAACATGACGTTCCATTTTGGCGAAGGTCCCCTCGCCGCGGTTCCGTTGATGTAGACGCTGCGGATGTCGGTCGGACTAAACCAGACATCAACTGCAGCAGTGTAGACTTGCCGCAGCCGCTGCGACCGATCAGGGCCACCCGCTGGCCTGGTTCGATCGTTAACGAGACGTCCTCCAGCACCAGCGGAGCACGAAATCGATAGCGATGGTTAATCGCTTTTAGATTCAGATGAGAACCTCGCGGACTCATGAGATTGTCTCGGTTTTGATTGCGGATTGGCGAAAGAATGCATCGTTATCGGCATCATTGGGAACACCGAACTCGCCCGATCTACGTTGTCGTGGCGAGCTCGGTTTGTTCCCCGTTTGACTAAAACTGCTTGTATGGAAGAAACTTGCCGCTGAAGACAATCTTGACTCGATCCCCCTTCGGATCCGGCTCACGCTGGACGTCGATAGAAAAGTCGATAGCGCTCATGATCCCGTCGCCGAATTCTTCCTGAGCCACATCCTTCATGGCGATGCCGTAGACCTGCATGATTTCGAAGAAGCGGTATACGAACGGGTCTGTCGGGACGGTGTCGTCCAGTGACCCGCGGTAGGGGTAGGTTTGCAGAACCTTGATCTCAATTTCGTCGAGCTCAAATTTTTCACCGACAGCGGTCGCCTGATCTGCCAGCAGAGCGCACTGGCCGCTGAGTGCTGCGGCGGTCCAGACCAGAGATTTTCCCGTGAGTGCCGTCAGGTCCTCCCACGACCATCCCATGGCTGTCTTGATGGCAAGGATTTTTTCTGAGAGTGCTTTTCTGGTTGGGGCCAGAGTCATTCCGGTAGCAGTCGACATGTTAAAATCTCCTGAAGGTAAAAACTTTGTGAAGTGTGAGTCCGTTACGAATCCGGTCCCATTTATGAACAGACTTCCTCGACGGACGGAGTCGGCGCTGCGGCTGCTGCCGGCGTACCGACGGTTTCCTGTGCAGCCGGTGCACGTCGCGAGTGGCTGATTAGGAATTTCAGAATGTGATTGCGCAGTCGCATGTATTCCGGCATTTCGATGAGTTGCTCCCGCGTTCTGGGCCGAGGAATATCGACATCGATGATTTCTGCGAGTCGTGCATTGGGACCGTTGGTCATCAGTGCGATTCTGTCGGACAGCAGGATGGCTTCATCAACGTCATGAGTTACCATGAACACAGTGGCATTGACCGTTTGCCACATACGCATCAGTTCGTCCTGAATTACGCCGCGCGTTAAGGCGTCGATCTGAGCGAACGGTTCGTCCAGCAGCAGCACCGTCGGATCAACACAGAACGCTCGTGCGATTCCAACACGTTGCTTCATTCCACCAGACAGCAGAGCAGGGCGTTTGTTCTCTGACCCGGTCAGCCCCATGGTGTCGATGTACTTTTGCGTATGCTGATTGACCTGCTGTTTGGTCCAGTCCGGATGTGCACTGCGAACAGCCACGCGAACATTGTCGAAGCAGGTCAACCACGGCATCAGCGCGAAGCTTTGGAACACAACCATGCGGTCCAGGCCAGGTGCCGTGACCTGTTTTCCGTCGACGATGATGCCGCCTTCTGTCGGTTTGTCGAAACCAGCCATGATGTTCAGCAGTGTGCTTTTTCCGCATCCGCTGTGACCGATCATCGTCAGAAACTCGCCTTCGCGAATGTCGAATTTGACGCCTTCGAAAACGTTAAATGTGCCTCGTCCAGGCGTTCCGTTTGCATTCAGAATGGGGAACGACTTCGATACATGATCAATCAGCATCGCCGACCTTGGTGCAGTCGAAACGGCTTCACTGGGGGTATTATTCTGCATAGCCAACTCCTCGAGCGGCTCTGTTAAACAGCAGGTCCATCGCATAGCCGACAACGCCCACCACCAGAATGGCGAACAACACTCCTGCGATGTCCAGGTTATTCCATTCAATCCAGGTGAGGTAACCGACTCCCAGTTCTCCCAGCAGCATCTCTGCAGGCACAACCGCGACCAACGCGCTCCCGAAGCTAATACGTAACCCGGCGACGATCGCTGGTGCTGCTCCCGGCAGAATCACCTTGAACAATCGTCGGAACCAATTGAACTGCAACAGACTGGCAACTCGCAGATAGTCCTCTCGAATATTACTGACGCCAAACGCCGTATTGGCGATCGTCGGCCAGATGGCCGCCATAAAGACAACAAGGATCGCCGTCAGTTGTGGTTTCTGAACGGTGTACAGCAGCAACGGCATCCATGCCAAAGGCGAAATCGGCTTCAGCACCTGCAGAAACGGATTGATCGACTGCAGCAAGAGAGGAGACAGTCCGATCATCACTCCCACAAAGATTCCTACGAAGGCCGCGGCGAGGAATCCGATTGAGAATCGGCTGATGGTGTACCAGACGAGGTGAGCAATGCCGTGGTCGTTTGTGCCGTTGGTGTGGAAGGGGTGTGAGAATTCTTCGCGGCACTTTTTGGCAACCGCCATGGGGCCCGGAATGCCGGAGATCTTCGCCGGATTGAAAATGTAGTTGTCGTTTTCATCTCTGATAATATCTCCGTTAAATTCCATCGTCATCAATTCGGTATCACTCAGGTTCCCCTGAACAAATGCGTCGCGTGCCGTGGCCAGGTGCCACCCGAGCAGCATCACTCCAAGCAGGCTCAGTGAGATGAGTTTTGGAGCTACGTTGAGTCGTACAATCCAGTCGGGCATGGGGTGTCCAGCGTTGGTTCAGCGAAATTGGTCGCCCTCCCCGCAGGGAGGGCGACGCTGAGAAAACTACATGTTGTGAATTGGGAAACTTGCGAGATACTCTTCCGGCTTCGATGGATCGAAGGTCTTGCCCATGATCACATGCTTGCCGTAGGTGTAGTCGCGAGTCTTGTAGCCCAGTTCTTTGCTGAGATCGTTGCACTTGGAAGCCATGTAAACTTCCTCTGCCACTTTGCGGTAACTGAATTCGCGGTCGACATGTTTCCAACGTTTCATTTGAGTCAGAATCCAGACGGCCATGGAGTGCCATGGGTACGGATCGAAGTCGATGCGTGCCGGGTCGTTCTGGATTCCTCCCAGGCCGTCTGCGTACTGTCCGGTCAGCACTTGTTCCAGCACCGTGACTGGCTGGTTCAGGTAGTTTTTCGGTGCGATCGCGGTGGCGATTTCCTTGCGGTTACCGGCCTGCGACGCGTAATGAGTCGCCTCAACAATCGAACGGAACAACGCGATAAACGTATTCGGGTAGGTGTCGGCAAACTCCTTTGATGCTGCAAACGCACAGCACGGATGTCCGTTCCAGATTTCTTTCGACAGTTTGAAGATGAACCCGGCGTTCTCGTAGACCGCTCGCTGATTGAACGGGTCGGGAGCCAGATAGCCGTCGACGTTGCCGGCCTTCAGATTCGCAACCATTTCCGGTGGCGGAACAACTCGGATCTGTACGTCCTTGTCTGGATGAATTCCGCCTTCGGCCAGGTAGTACCGCAGCAGATAATTGTGCATCGAATATTCGAACGGCACACAGAACCGGAAGCCCTTCATATCCTGCGGGCCTTTAACACCCTTGTGCTTGTTGGCCAGTGTAATCGCCTGGCCGTTGATGTTTTCGACAGCTGGCATCAGGAATGGCACCTGTTGCGACCCCGCGCCCAGGCTGATCGACAGCGGCATCGGACTCAGCATGTGTGCTGCGTCGACTTCCTTGGTAATCGCCCAGTCACGAACCATCGCCCAGCCTGATGCTTTGCGCACCTTGGCATTCAGACCATTCTTCTTATAGAAGCCCATCGGTTCGGCCATGATGATCGGCGTCGCGCAGGTGATGGGAATAAAACCGATCGTCAGATCCGGCTTTTCGATTGCGCCCTTCGCTTCCTGAGCCATGGCTTTGGCGGCGTCCATCGGAAAGAAGTCTCGCACCATTTCGGTAACGGCGGCGGCACCAGCTGCTTTGAGAAAGTTTCGACGGGCCAGATCGTTGCCGCCAAAGATGGCTCGCACCACGGCGGATTCGACAACGCGGTCCGTGATCGATTCCATCGACTCCGGAACGGCAGCAGTGTCGTTATGGCTGTGGTGAGCACAACCGCTGCCGGAGCAGGAATGTGTGAGTGACTGATCTGCGTCAAATGGATCGCCGAGAGGTGAGCTAGACATTGCGAGACTCCAGAAGAAACGACGGGGACTCCTGTGTTTGGGAGAACCAGTCAGGGCATGAATGGGGCGGTGAGTCAAAGAGTGTTCAGCGGGGAATGGCCCGTGTTGCCAACGAATTGGTAACACGATGTTGCCCAGTAACGACTGGGATCCGATCATTCCGAACAACAAGAGCGACTCAAAGTGTTAAACTTCGTCGCTTCTCACGGATGCAGTGACGCGCATGAATTGAACGTCAGTCTGGTTGCTGGCTTCGCCGAGTTACAGGACTCCGAAGCCGCACCACGAGTTTCAATGGCAGCAAGCGGCGTGCCAACATCGCCAACGCCGCCGCGATCGGACCGCTTGAATTGCGATGGTGCGCGTTTAGAATCCATACGAAATCACAGTCGCACGTACTCTGAGGATTATTTTTCGCGGTCTTCTTCTCGCTGCATGCAAGGGACTGTCGCGCGGTTTCTGAACACAGTTGCCTTTGGTGTGCGCAGTGCTGGGTCAGCATTGGCGATGGCTGGCGGCTTCGTGATGGACGTTCTTCATCGAAACGCGTGGTTAACCACGCCAGGCCTGGCGATCATTTTCATAATTACTCAGATTCATTTGAATTCACCATCCCGGTACACGAGTTGCCAAGAAAATTGTCTACACCTGCCGACTTGCAGACGGTTTCGGCAGTCGGAAGATTCTGATGAGTCGTCCGAGTCGGGAAGGAGCTCAGAGTGTTGATGCCACGAGGGTATCTGCGTTTGTTCTGCATCGGACCAGGTCCGGAGGTTCTGAGGCTGACATGTCTGACATCAGTTCAAAAACTCAATTGGGTGAGCAAAATTCTATCAGGATTTTGTTAATCGACGAGTCCCTGCCGCGGGCTCAGTTGCTGCAATCCGCATTGCGAGAAGCTGGCGTTCGTGACATCGTGATGTTCCATCGAACAGACGGGTTGTTTGACCAGGTGCGCGAGGTACGGCCGGATGTCATTCTGATCGAAGTGGAATCGCCGAAGCGCGATACTCTGGAGCAATTGTCACTGATTCGAGAACACAATCCGATGCCGGTCGTGATGTTCACTCAGGACTACGAGTCCCAGTCGATTCAGGCGGCCGTTTCCTCCGGCGTCTGTGCTTACGTTGTCGATGGAGTTAATAAGCAGCAGGTTCAGTCCGCGATTAATGTGGCGATGGCGACATTTGAAGAGTTCAAGGGCTTGCGCAAAGAAGTTCAGCAGGCTCGCCGGGAGTTGAGTCAGCATAAACGCATTGATCGAGCCAAAGCGATACTGATGAACGAACGGGGATTGTCTGAGGATGAGGCTTATCGGGCGTTACGAAAGCTGGCGATGGACCGAAAACGCAAGCTTCAGGATGTAGCCGATGACGTGATCGCGATGAGCAAGCTGTTTGACCGCAGCTGACGCGGAGCAAAAGAAAAGGGTCGGAATCCGTATGGCTTCCGACCCTCTGAAACTTGCATCTGTTGAGAATTCGTGCTTGCTGTCAGGCCAGTCCGAGTTCATTGTGGATACTGGCAACTGTGTCACGATCGAGCTTCAGCCCCTGAGTAAGATCGCGCAGGTACTGTGCTTCTTCAGGCGTGTCGACTTTGATCGTCATTACGGACACTGTTTAGACCGTGGCAGCCAGGGCTGCCGGTACGGAAGCTGCGAAGCCAGCGATGTCCAGTGGTGCGTTGAGTTCGGCATTTACGAAATCGATTTCTGCCTGATCGACTTCATCACCCAATCGGCCAATGATGTTCTGCTGCTCATCCTGATCAATGTCTCCGTCGGCCTTGGCGGCATTGCACATTGCTCGGATTAACAGTGTTGCCTGTTCCGTAGCTTCCGGAGCAGTCATGGCCTGAGCAGGAGCTTCCTTGTTACCGCCGCCCAACAGGCTACCGAGCATTCCGCCGTTGCTTTTTCCGCCAAGCAAACCGCCGACCAGTGAGCCCAGCATGCCGCCACTGGCTGCCTTTGGTTGGGGAGCCGCTGCTGCTGCTGCTGCTGCTGCTGCTGCGCCAGCTCCGGTGACTTTCTTCAGCAGCGAACCTAACAGGTTGCCGCCGATTGCGTTATTGCCCATCAGGCTCTTGAGAAGTTTAATTGCGTCCATTGAATCCAGTTTCCGAAATGAAAGTTGAAAGTGCGTTGTAGTTTCATCCGACGAATTCGTCGGTACAACATCAAGGCCCGCGGCGTAATCGTACAGAAGTCGCCGCAGACAGAATAGCACTGCGGCACAGTCTAATATTCAGATTTACCGCAGTCTGTTTTTGCCATTGATCTGTCTTGCAGGCGTACCATTCAAGCAGGCCAAGTTTTCCAACAGCTGGTATGGACAGGTGGCCTCAATGTCGGAAGGAATTGAGACTGATTCAACGCAGGATCGAATTGAAGGATTGTGTGCCGCTGACTTGCTCTAGTGGTCTGTCCATGTTGAGTTTATCAGTAGCGGAACTCGTAGAGAGTTTTGAGATCACAAGAAACACGGCCAAAAGCCTCAGCGACCAGCGACTTCCGCTACGGAAAATTAGTAAACTCAATGCGGACAGACCACTAGCGATTGGTGTCGGATTCGTTCATGCGATACAGCGGCAGCAAGCGGTAATAGACTTCCAGCGTCAGCGTTGACAATGCCGTCGAATAAAGTCGGCCACCGTATGGGCCCCAGGGACCGGTCGGGTCCCAGCTGCCAGCGAATTGTCCATCCTGCCGTTGTTCGCCAATCAGAGTGTCACGGACAACGCTGTTCCATTGCTCCCAGGGCTTGCCGCCGAACTGATACATCGCCAGGGTTCCGTAGTACCAATAGTACATGTTCAGTTCCGAAAGTCGTGGCAGGTTTGCCAGCATATAGCGAACGGCTTCTTCACTGGCGGGTGACTCGCGCGGGTAGCCCAGCATTTGTTGGCAGAACAATGCTTCTGCAGTCATCGTCGGATTGACCGGCTCAGTTCTCTGCCCGTTAAGGATGGCTGACCGGCGATAGCCGAACAGGCCGCCGTCTTTTCCCTGGCGCACACTGTTCAGGAACCGAATCATTCTCGTACGCACAGTGGGATCAATTCGAACGCCGGCAATGGCCGCACTTTTCAGTGACATCATTTGCCAGCCGAACATGCTGACATCGCCCTCCTGGCCAAACTTGTAACGCCAGCCACCGCTTTTGGGATCCTGTTGACTGATTGTGTATGTAATAGCACGCAGCAGGGCCGCTCGCAGTCGAATGTCATCGACCTTTCGCAGCCCGTACCCGGTGAATTCCGCGTTCGTCGTGACTGCGGCGTTGACAGCTGCGGCTATGCCGCCGGGCATCAGGCCATGTTGCATCATTATCTGGCTGCTGATTGTCTGTGCTGTTAATGCACCAATCGCGATGTCATGTGGGTCAACGAGCGGCCCCAACACCATGCCGTCCTGCATGCCAATCGCTTCTGCCAATGCGTAGGTTGCCATGGCGTGGCAATACATTCGGGCGTAGTGCTCAGCGTTCCCGGCAAGGCTGCCTTCCGAATCCTGCTGGCTCAGAATCCAGTCCAGAGCGCGATCGACGTTGATTGCGTACTTGCCTTCTTCGTGAGTATAGCCTGCACCCAGAAATGACAGCGTCACCAGAGCTGACAGGCCAGTGTCGGCGTCTCGTCCGGCAAAGTTTCGCTTCACCCCGTTTTCATCAACGTCCACCTGACCAGCACCGTAGGTTTCGGCGTCCCAGTGGCCATCTGCTGACTGCATGTTGCTAAGCCACTGCAGACTTAGTTCTACGGCGGCCTCTGACTGTACCGTGCCGCCGAATCGCCTGGTAGCATCACGTCTCTGTTCGACACTACGCAACTGATAGGTCGCCGGTCGCGACTCGCGCCGACGGATGTTCTGGTTGTCGGCATCGATCAAAGTCGCCGCGGAACGCAGCGCGTCGGTGATATTCACGCTGGTCTGTCCGTCGCGAACTTCGTCGTAGTTCGAGGCGAGGGGAATAGCGGCTTGTGGTGTGAGGGAGTTCTGTCGCACGGGGCGATCACCGGGGTCACGGTTGCTGATCGTGCGTGAAGGACGCTGCAATCGCGACTGAAACGACTCGGCGGCGGACATCAGTGACCTGGATGCTTCTGTCGTCAGGCCCGCTATTTCCAGATCTGCGCTACTAGTCAGCGGTGCCGCCTTGCGATCGATTGCTTCTGTGTCACCGTCCTTCGGTAGCGCAATCCTGCTGGGCGAGCTCGAAGTCGCCATTGCGACTGACGTGTCTTCTGTGACGATATTGGTATTGATGCGATTGACACTGCCTTCGGATAACATTTTTTCCGGAGTCGGTTCAGTTGAAAGCACGTCGCCGCGCTCTGTCTGCACGCGTCGAGGGTTGGGAACGTAGACATCCGCAAAACTCTGTTCGAGCAGCGTCTGAACGTCCGCGGCAACGTCGTTGGCGGCGGCGACGCGCGGCCCTTCTGCCCCCGCGTCGTTTCGAATGGCCACTTCTGGCGCTTCAGCTGGTTCAAACTGTGAGACGTCTTCGGCCGTCGGTTGCAGGCTGTCCAGAAACTCCTGTTCTCGATCCGGAATCTCAGGCTCTGCCATTAACCGCGCGTCCTGCGGCAGACGATTCAAGTCGATATCCGGCGGTGTCGCTCGATCCGGCAGCGGAGTATTGCCTGATTCTCGTAAAGCAACGGTGTCGGTACTTTCGACCAGGATACGCGTCGTCGACTCTTTCACGACGGCCCGCGCGGTTTCCGGCGTTGACTCAGCAAACGACAGCGGTTCGAATACTTCCAGCCCCAGCAGGCAGACCGAATGAACCAGCAGCGATGCCAGCAGCGATTTTACCGCGATATGACGATCGCCCCAACGCGTTGCCAGCATCGTGGACAGGTGTGATAGCGACACCACCATTCCCAGCAGCAGGCCGAGTGCGATGAAATCGTCTCCTGTCAACGATTGTCCCTCCCAGATCTTCAGCAGGACCTGCTTAAGCACGTTCACGGAGTTTCTCCGGTGGCCACTGGCTGGAATGCGAGCGAGAAGCTGTGAATCTGTGCTTTGTGGCAGATGTCCATGACGTCGACGATCTGCTGGTAAGTTCCTTCACCATCACCGCGAATTAGAACTGCTTGTTCTGCATAGGCGGCGCGAGCGCTCTCAAGCTGCGTTTGGAGTTCCTCCATCGAAACCAGTTTACCGCTGATCGTGACTTCACCCGTTCGAGCAACATTCAGAATCAACGCATCCGGACGACTGGACATTGGTTCCACGGCATTCGCCGAAGGGAGCTCAATGTCGTATTGCTGTTCGATTTCGCTGAAACGCGTGCCCACCATGAAAAAGATGATCAACAGAAACACGATGTCGATCATCGGCGTCAGGTTCAGCTGAGGTTCTTCGAGTGATTCGGTGCGGAGTGGCATGGGACATGAGGTGGCAAATTAAGCGATGGGAAAGGAATGTCCTGCATTGTATCGACAAAGCAGCGATACAGAGAACCGCCATTTTGATAAGTCGTAAGTTGTTGACGTGAAAAGGTTTAGCCCGGACTCTGCCTTGCCAGGCAGTGGGGGGGGGCGTTTGTGGGGATG
>CALFOL010000888.1 GCA_937919915.1 uncultured Planctomycetaceae bacterium | reverse complement strand
AACACAAATATCCAGATTCACAGTTATACCCTTACAGTCCTGGGCCTTTGGCCCGGGAAGCCCCGGTCAGGTGCGAATCAGGACGTTATTTCAGGACGATTCCATTGTGAGTAACACCCTGCTGGATGATCTCGACAAGGAACTGGAACGCCGCCAGCTGAAGTTCGTGCGATAGCATGAAGCGCAAACGAATGGTTGAATGAGCTACAGAGCAGCGAACCGGATTTATCCGCTGGTCCGTCGTGCTGGTACAAATTCAGCAACGTGCAGCGACGCCTAACGGACTCTAATTCAGCGTCTCAATTGTGGAACTCTTTGCAGACAGCATGGTCCCTGGCCCCAGTGCTCCAATCACCATTCGGTCAATGCGCATTTCTTTTCGCAGCAGTCGGCCTTTGGCGATATCGAACAACATTTCGCCCTGTGGTGTCGCCTGCAGCAGTTGCGCTTTAACCGCGGGAACTTTCACCGCCGAGCTCACGGAAGTGGAAAATCCGATGGTGGCAATTCCGTCTTCCACACTCCTCAGAGTGTAAGTTCGCAGCAACGTAATATCGCGTTTGACGCCCTCGCCGATCCGCACGTTGATCACCATGTTCACTTTCCATGATTCACCAATGGCAACTTCCTGTTCAGGCAGCGGGAACATAAAACTGGCCTGGCCCCCGTCGGGGATCTGCTGGATTCCGTCCTCAGAGACAGGTGTGCCCTGAGCCTGAAGTTGATACTTCGGTGCCGCTCCGGCGAGTTGTCGTGCTGTCCCCTGAAACTTCTTAGTGACGTTTTCCAGAGGCATCGTTGAATCGAACACTTCCGGCTCCTCTCCGTTCGACTGAATTTCCATTCGAACGTGTTCGAACTGCATCGAAACGTCCGCCTGGCCATCTTCAGTGACCTCGCCGATTGTGAAGACTCGTTTTTGTCGAGTCAATGTGTTGTCAATTTTGGATTTCGTACCGACGACACCCTGCTGCATCAGTTGCATGACGCTTTCGTACCGCAGCGTTTCACCCGGCTCAAAATGATATCGCAACAGGTATTTGTCGGCTGGTTCTTTGGCGTCTGTTTTGTCAGCGGCGTTCGGTGCTGACTGCAGTCCAATAAGAACGACAGCAGTCGCGAGTAATGGAATTGTCTGGCGCAGTTTGAGTGTCATCCCTGAACCTCCTGAATATTGGTTTCTCATGGTGCAGAAGATTAGCAAAACAGGGGAAGTCAGATCGAGACCATTTCAGGTGCGGTTTTCAGCAACAGAGGTCGAAACGGTGTATTCCGGATGAGCGGTCGCTAAACTGTCGACCGAAACAGTTATACGCGAGAAAACGCTCGTTTTTTTGCGTTCTGGATGCTCTGCAAAAAACGTCCATTAACCATATCCTGCTATTCTGAGGCTCCGAACAGTTGTTCGAGATCAATCGCAGGGTCCATTTCAGAATTTTGGTGGCTAGAAAGCTTGTTCCCAATGACCGAATTTTTCCCGGATGTTCCAAAGATTGCGTTCGAAGGCCCGACTTCGAAAAACCCACTGGCGTTCAAACACTACAACGCGGAAGAGGTCGTTGCAGGCCGCACCATGACCGAATGGCTGCGGTTCAGCGTCTGCTATTGGCACACGTTCCGCGCAAACGGTGCCGACCCCTTTGGTTCGCCGACACTGAATCGCCCATGGGAAGACGGCACCGATTCACTGGACAACGCGTTGAAACGCGTGGACGTGGCTTTCGAGTTCATCACAAAGCTGGGCGTTCCGTACTACTGTTTTCACGACCGCGATGTGGCTCCTGAAGGTGCGAGCCTGTCCGAGTCGCACGCTAACCTGGACGCTGTTGCAGCCAAACTGAAGGAATCTCAGGCAGCGACCGGCGTCAAGCTGCTGTGGGGAACAGCCAACCTGTTCTCGAATCCGCGTTTCATGCACGGAGCGGCCACCAGCCCGAATGCAGACGTCTTCGCCTATGCTGCGGCACAGGTGAAGAAGGCGATAGAAGTGACTCACGAACTTGGTGGTGAAAACTATGTGTTCTGGGGCGGTCGAGAAGGCTACATGAATCTGTACAACACAGACATGAAACGCGAACTGGATCACCTGGCTCAGTTCATGCACATGGCACATGACTATGCCAAAGAGATCGGCTTTACCGGACAGTTTTTGTTCGAGCCGAAACCTAAAGAGCCGACGAAGCATCAATACGACTTCGACGCGGCAGCCTGCCTCAACTTCATTCGTCAGTACGGCTTGCTGGATGTTGTGAAGTTGAACATTGAGACCAACCATGCGACGCTGGCTGGTCACAGCATGATGCACGAGCTCGAATACGCTCGCATCCAGAATGCTCTGGGAAGCATCGATGCCAACACAGGCGACATGCTGCTGGGCTGGGATACCGACCAGTTCCCAACGGACATCTACCTGACATCTCAAGTGATGCTGGTCATTCTTGAGCAAGGTGGACTAGCCCCTGGTGGAACGAACTTCGACGCGAAGGTTCGCCGCGAGAGCATCGATCCAGTCGACCTGTTCCACGCTCACATCGGCGGTATGGACGCGTTTGCTCGCGGGCTGAAAATTGCCGCCAGTATTCGAGCGGACAATGCGTTGTCAGGTTTCGTGAAGCAGCGTTACAGCAGCTTCGATTCCGGCATCGGCAAACGCATCGAAAGCGGACAGGCGTCGCTGGCAGAACTGGAAACCTACATGATGAAGAAGGGCGAAGCAGACGCCAACCAAAGCGGTCGTCAGGAAATGTTGGAGAATATTGTCAACCAGTATCTGTAGTCGATAGGTTTGCTGAACAACTGAAACGCGAAAGAGCCCGTTGCACTTGCCACGGGCTCTTTTTGTAAACGGGCCAGGGATCTTCTCGCCGATGGCGTCCGGCTACAGCAGTTTACCAATTGTTGTGAACGCAACTCGCTCGCGGGAGCAGGCCTTCTTCGATCGAAACGCGTGCCTGCGGCCACAGGTCCGCGTCGTACGCTGTAAACGAACGTGTGGAAGGTCGATCAGATCATGCTCAACCAATCGGCGATGATTGAAAACTCGTCATCACCCCATACTGGATCGTCATCTTCCGGCAGCAGTCGCATTTCTGAGTCCACAGCATTCTCTGTTGAAAACATCAATGGACGCTCTTCGTCAATAGTCGCCGACCACCACACCGCAGATTCCTGCGGTGCGCGATTGCCGGGACTCAGGACGCTGTGACGTTCCGATTCTGAGCCCGCTGAAGTCGCTGCCGTCAAAGGCTTCGCCAGCACAGGAGCCCGAAATGCCGCCACTGGTTGCGCGACGGAAGTTACCGCTTGCAGCTTCGGAGCGACTGAGGCCGCTGCCGTCTTTGACTGCTTGCTGAGGTTCAACGTATATCCTATACGTTGCATCGCGCTGAGGGCTTCGAACGGAGAGACGACACCGTTTCCGTCAAAATCACTGGCGGGGTCGGCGGTGCCGATGGCCTGAATGGTTGTCAGGGCTTCCAATGGCTCAACGGTTCCATTGCGGTTCTTGTCCCACGGAAAGTACGCGA
>CALFOL010000887.1 GCA_937919915.1 uncultured Planctomycetaceae bacterium | reverse complement strand
CCGGCACGCTCTGCGATACGGACATCAGGTATTGCACCGCGTGCGGCGTTTTCACGACGCGGGCATGGTGTTCTTCCCGTTGTTTCTGTTGACGTTTGCGGGACTATCGAACCACGGATTGTTGCGCGGGGGGACGTTCTCAGATTTGCAGCCCGCTATGCAGGGCATCGTGTTGATTGCCTGCTGCGGGCTCGTGCCGCTCTGTGCATCCACGATCCGCTGGCATATGTCTCATCAACCGCCGCGACTGAGACAATCAACGTCGAAAATACTTTACCCTTTGGAAGAGGCGACGTCCGAAGAACAACGGCAACGAGTAATCGGCGATACATCCGGCTTGCTGTGGAGACTGCCCGGTAACCAGGTGTATCAATTGGACGTCAACCGCAAGCGTCTGGCTGCTCGGCCAGCGGAAGCCTCGCAATCTGTAGACGGACGTGTGCTGAAGTTGGCACATTTTTCTGACGTCCATGTGATCGGATGTCCGGGACAAGGCTACCATGAGTTCGTGACCGAGCAGCTATGCGCACTCTGCCCGGATGCCTTTGTGTTCACTGGCGATCTGTTGGATCGTATGGAACTGTTGCCGTGGGCGATCGAATCATTCGAACGCATGGCTGCCATAGCGCCGGGATACTTCATTCTGGGAAACCACGACTGGATTATGGAAGCGGACGAAATCCGCGCGGCATTGATCAGCACGGGATGGATTGACCTCGGCGAAAAATCCGTGATGACAACACTGAATGGCATCGAAGTTCTGCTGGCAGGGACAGAGGCCCCCTGGATTGGTGACAACCCGCGGGTTCCAGAACGGATTACTGAGTCGCTGCGCATTCTGTTGAGCCACAGTCCGGATCAGCGAGACTTCGGGGTGGCGCAAGGTTTCGACGCGATGCTGTGTGGTCACAATCACGGTGGGCAGGTGCGGTTGCCGATCATTGGACCGGTTTATTCTCCCAGCAAGTACGGCGTTCGCTATTCGGGCGGAGTCTACGAACATGGTGAAATGCTGATTCACGTCTCACGTGGAGTCGGTGCGATGGACGCGTTGCGTTGGAATTGTCGTCCGGAAATCACGTTGCTGGAATTCGAATGCTGAAAGTGTGCACTTCTGTGCTATAGAGCACAGACCCGTGTGCGGATCAGCCACTGCTGTGTGCTGCTTCCAAAAGACTGTCTCGCATTGCACACTGGCGTCCCCAAGAGCTTCGAGGGCAGCTCATGTTAACATTTTCGAGTCAACCATCCCTTCAACGCGCACTGACAGCACCGGTCAGCCGTTGAGCGGTGCCTGATCCACGTCGCGTGGCGATGCCCGGCGAAAGCTGCTGTTCAACGGCATCTCATTTGCGTTTCACCAGACGCGTACCACTTTTCTCTGTGAAGGAAACGAACCAATGACACAGATTACGATCAATGACATCACGAGCCGGCTGAATCGTCTGGAACGACAGAACCGAAGTCTCCGGCGGAGTTTGATCGGTTTGGGTTTGAGTGTCGCTGCCGTGATGACTGCCGGTGCCGCTTTTTCGGCCCGCGAAGACCCGAAAGACTCAACGTTTGACACAATTCACGTCGGCAAACTCGTCATGAGTGACAGCGACGGACGGGAGCGTATCGTGATGAAACTCGATTTGGGCGAGCCAACACTTGAAATGTTCAATCACGATGGAAAGCGGCAGGTTTTCCTGGGCATTGATGAGCTGTGGGACGACACCGCTTACTTGTCTGTTTCCAGCCGGGTTTCAAACGGTGACATCGACAAGCAGGCAGTGCTTGCCGCCACCACGAGTTCCCCGAATTCTCCCGGCAACTCACAGTTAGTGCTTTTCGATGCGAAGCCAAACAAGCACGACGTCGCCACCCGAAATTATGTCAGGCTGTCATCCGGACTGCCCGATCAAAAGCCGTTTTTGGAAATCCGCGAGGCATCGAACAAGGCTCAATCCGAAGTGAATCTCGAGCTTCTGATGTCGGAATTGGCCACGAGCGGTCGACAGACGCTGCTTGATACAAATGCCAACCCGGCATCGTTGTCCGGAGTAAAAGTCGCACGCTGAAATTACCGCAACCGTGATCACACTGTGCATATCCCTCAGTCCGGTATGGCGAAATCGGAAAGTCGCAGCCAATTCGCTGCTCTCCGCTTTCACCTACTATTCCGGATGCCCTACTTTCGGAACAGGTCCGGGCTCGGCCAGCGGTCTTCTAAATTGTGGACGCATTCTTCGACCGGCGGTTTGACATTGGGCCAGTTCTGAGGGCGTATGCGGACTGTGGAACCCGGACGGAAGCCTTCCAGAATGAGCGGCACGTCGAACTGAATCTGAATTCCACTACTTCCTAACGTCGGATCTTCTTCGACCTTCTCCACAGAAACAATTCTGCCATCCATGCCGTCGTGGTCCGGCCACCAGGTGCGAAGAGTGTCCTCAGCCGCGGCCATCTTGCCACCAATGTTCGGCTTGAAATCGGCATACAGAGATTCATCCATTCCGCCGAATAAGGTAGCCGTCACCATGGCGTGGCCGAATTCGCCATACTTGATCGAGTCCACTCGGGCCGACATCCAGCGCGTGCGAATGTGTCGGATGTGTCGTTGCCGCTGACGTTCAACGGCGACCTTCATCGCTGCTTCGTCGAGCCAAAGATCGGCGACGTGAAACTGCTGGTACAGGTAACGCGGATGCCAGGTGAGTGCGACTTGAACCGCCTGACCGTCGAACCGCTTCTGCCCTTTTGCGGGCCAGCTCCCTTCCGCCAGAAGTTCGTCGAGACCAAGTAACTCGCGCCCGCGCCAGATGCGAGTAGAACCATCGACGGTCAATTTGTGTTCGCCACCCAGTCCTTCACCGCCTTCTTTCCGATCCAGACTGGCAATCAGCTGCCCCTCCGATCCGTTGATGTCGACGTGTTTCAACCGCCACGCCTTACCTTCACGCAGGCACAGACTGGGGCCGTCCTCAAGCAGAATCGCATGGTTCTCCGGTGGCGCGCCGAGGTGATTCCCCTGTACAATCGGCACGGCGGAAGTTTTTGGATCCGGAGGCAGATAGAAGCGTCCATACAACACGGTGCCGATGGGGATATCTCGTAGCTCGGCCGGGGCGCCGTGATAACGAATCACGCCGTACGGCAGCATGGCGAAGTGATGCAGCCGGCCTTCCTGGTAATGACCGTCTATGTTCAGACGCAGACTTCCACGCCGGTTCACGTGGTCGACGAAGACGAGTTCCCCGCGATAGGATTTAGCTTCTTCAGCTGGCGGAAACATTCCGGGCTGCGGGCGGAACGGTTCGTCAGCGCGCAGACCGCTGGCAAACAGCAAGCAAAACGAAAATACCATACCAGCACGAAGCGCCCGCAGGTGAATCCGTAAGTGAGCAAGAGAGTGCATGCGAACGTGGCTGAAATTCCGTCGCAGATTCACTCGCTGGCGTTTCGTGCTGATATTGTGTTTCATCCCAGATCCAATTCGCTATTGCTGTCGCCGAAACGCTCGGTCTCCACACCCATCTTCTGCGCCATCGTTAACAGCAGGTTGCTCATATGAGCGTCGCTGTTGGCCGGACGACCGCAGAGGCGATAATGCTGCCCCGGATCGTCCAGCTGATAGCCGTCAAAGTGGCCCTGATTGAGATCCACGTGGCGACCATGTTTGAGTCCGCAGGCCGCCCCGCCCGCCAGCACAAGCGGCAGGTTGGCGTTGCCGTGGCTGTGTCCGTAGGCCATACCGCTACCGAACAACGACATCGTGGTCTCAAGCAGCGGACGACCGTTGAGATCGGGTGTCTCGGCCAACCGAGTCAGAAAGTAACTGAACTGTTCGACGCTGAACGCGTCGCTCTGCGTCAGTTTCTCCATGTGTCCCGGATCGCCGTTATGATGGCTGAGCTCGTGGCGTGACTGCGAGATGCCGAGCTCGGGAATCGGCAAGCCCTGTCCTTCGATGCCGCTGCTAAACGTTACGACTCGCGTTGCGTCCGTCTGAAAAGCAAGCACGATCAGGTCGTAAATTGTTCGGAAGTAATCGCCAGCCTGAGTCTGTGGCACGTCGCGATCCGTGCGTCGGCGATCCTGTTCGGGGATCTCCGGACGTGGAACATCCAGCCAGGCATCGGCCCGCCGGGTGCGGATTTCGGTCTCGCGGACGGCGGTCAGGTACTGGTTCATTCGCCCCTTATCCTCGACGCCCATCTTGCTTTCGAGCGAGCGGACTTCTTCCAGGTTTGCATCCAGCACACTGCCTTTGCGGCGAAGAGCCCGCCGTTGAGCAGCCGTTCCGTCCTTCGGCTCTTCGAACAGTCGAGCGAACATTTCACCGCAGCGGCTCATGCCGGGAAGCCGGATTCCGTCCGCGGTCCAGGCCAGTGATTCGCCCTTGTTCGCGATCTCGAGCGAATGAAATCGCGTATGCGGCGCAGTGACTTCGGCCATTTGCTGATCGACCGAGATCGTGTTGCGATCCGTGGGGCCAAGCTGACCGCCGGTAAGCCAGATCTTCTGGCAGTTGTGATGATGCCCCAAGCCACCAGGGTGATGCAGGCCACTGATGGGAGTCACGACCGCTCGATGTTTTTCCAACGGCTTCAGCGAACGCGAGAATGCGAACTCTTCGCCGGGCGAGGTGATCTGGAAGTCGAGCGTGTTGACTCCGTTGGGAATGTAGATAAACGCGCTGCGCCGTGGCGCCGGCGACTTCGCAGTTTCAGCGCGACACATGCAGTCCAGCAGCGGCAACGCTATGAAGCTGCCCAGCCCGCGAAGGACGTAGCGACGATCGATCAACCAGGATTGCGGCATGAGGAAAACTTTAGCTTTAAGCGGTTAGGAATTTGCTGTTCGATTTCGGTGAGTACAGCTTTCGGTTTTTCAAATCAATCGTTTAACGGCAAGCCGCAGGCGTCGGCATTTTGGTTGCGAAGTCTATGCGAAACACAGTCGCCCGCGTCTTGCCGTCAAACAGGTTATACCACAGTCCTCAACGTTTCTTCATTAACTCGGACAATGCGACGGCCCGCACGATGTCCTTCAATCGATATTGTTTCTGCTTTGCTTCATCCACGATCGATTGCATGTCCTGTCGATCATCTATGGTCAGCACGCGTCGCAAACCGTACGTGCACAGGTGCTCAACAAAGGCCTTCAGGAACCGATCGCGGTCTTCAAGCAATAGCTGCTTGAATTGTTCCGCTCCTGCGAACGTTCTGCCATCGGGCAGTTTGCCGCTCGGATCGACCAGCGGATCGCCCCCGATCCCCTTCTCCACTCGCTCATGCGTGCGCCACTGACCAATGGCATCGAACTGGTCGAATGCCAGGCCCAGCGTATCGATCGTGCGATGGCAAGCGGCGCAGTTCGCATTCTGTGCGTGCGCCTCAATTTTCTGTCGAATGGTTGCCTTGGGACTTTCCGACGGATTCGGTTCAATCGGATCAACGTTGGCCGGCGGTGGTGGCGGCGTTCTGCCGAAAATGGCTTCACTAACCCACACCCCGCGGTGAACAGGACGATGTCGCGTGCCGTCGGAAGTCAGCCCGAGTATTGCTCCGGTAGTCAGCAGTCCGCCGCGGTTGTCCTCGCGACGCAACGACACGCGCTGAAAGCCGGAGGTCTTCGGTTCCGCCAGCCCGTAGAAATCGCAGAGACGAGGATTGGCCATCGTCCAGTCGGACACGATGAACGAATCAATCGCAAGATTGTTCGCCAGGACTTCGCGAAAGTATTCGACGACCTCCTTCTGCATGCTCGCTTCTAACCAGACGTCATAGTCCGGATACAGCTTGCCATCGGGCGGAAACATCCCCAGTCGATGTAACTGAAGCCACTGCCGCGGAAAGTCGTCAATGAACCGATCGATCTTCGCATCGGCCAGCATGCGATCCACCTGAATTTCCAGGGCAGCACCAGTGAATACCGATTTCCGGGCCGCGTCAGACAGATTCTGGTCCGGCATGGAACTCCACAGGAAGTACGAGAGACGTGACGCGAGTTCCCAATCTGTGAGTCGACCGCGTGGCTGGGGATCGCCTTCGACGAGGTAAGTGAAGTGGCGAGACGTCAGCACGCCCAGTAATGCGACCTGGTAAGCGGAAGAAACGTCTTCGCCGGCTGCGCGTTCCGCCTCGAATGCAGTCATGTAGTGGCGAAGTTCGTTCTCCGCGACGGGGCGCCGCCAGGCTCGTTCTGCAAAACGCCGCAGATGATTTGCGACCACGTTGATCGTGGCGTCATTCGGCGGCTGCAAGCCTTCCCGAGTCGCACGTTCCGCCTCGCTTTCCAGCGGTCCTTCCCATTCGATCCAATCCAGCAGCACCGTTGAATAAATTCCGTTGCCTGCTTCGTCGAACATCTTCGGCGCCGTTGGATTCAGCAAACTGGTTTCACTGCTGTGGGTGAAAATATAAAACGGCTGAGACAGAGCGTTGCGGTAATGGCCGCCCTTCTGCCGATCAATAATGTCCGTCGCCACGAGGTTGAATTCGAGACTCGCGGGCATCTCCAGAAAAACCTCGAACTCGATGATTTCCGGCTCGTCCTCGGGCGCCAGAATATCCAGTTCGATCAACCCTTCATTGCTTTCTTCGCCTGTGCTTTTGCCGATGCGCAGGTGAGCCGTTTGTCCTCCAGGCGGACGGATGCCGCTGACCTGCATCCGCGCCCGGTACAGTCCGCTGTGTTCTGGTCCGGTGCGACCAAGCCAATGCGGCCTGAATGCCTGCTCTAGTCTTCCTGGAAAGATCATCGCGCGCAGCGGACGTTTGATGCCGAAACGATCAAGGTACTCCTGCTGTTTCTTGCCACCATTATAACGGATGTCAGCCGCCGTTTGGCGGGCTGTTCGCGTCTCGATCGGTGTCTGGGGAAACGCACGATTCAGCACAATCTCAGCAGCGCGATAGTAACGTTCCACATGCGACGGTGAAAGCGAAAGCTGAGAGCCGATGCGTTCGAAGCCGTGCCACAGCGGATCAGCATTCAACTCACCCGGCTTCATCGGATCGTAGCGAACGCCCAACAGATCGTAGACGGTGTTTTGGTACTCCCGCCGACTGAGCCGATAGTGAGCCACCGGCGGTCGCGCAGCCATGCGTGTTGCCCGGCCTTCGCGAAGGCCTGTGTCGAGCTGTGTGATGACGGTTGCGATCTCACGTTCGGTTGGCTGAGGTTCATCCTTCGGCGGCATTTCGCCCGAGTTGATGCGTTCGATGACCTCCGCCCACAAATGAACATCCGCTCCTGATTTAAAGTCGCGTGAAAGCCGATCGATGCGCAGTTCACGTTCCATCTTTTCAGGGCCGTGGCAACGCAGACAATGCGCGGTCAGAAATGCGTCAAACGGTTCTTCGGCAGAACCGACCGCCGCCCCGGAAAGACATGCGATGAGAATTAAGGACAAACGCATCATGAATGCTTTAAATAGAGCGAAGCAGCACGGCCTTTTCCTGCCATGAAATCTCAGGGGGCATTACCGAGTCACGTCCGCAAGTTGGAAGCAGATAATTTCCGTGCTATCAGAAAGGAATGACCTTGAACGACTGCGCCCCCTCTCTGTGCATGACCTTCATAGTACAACAATCGGGTGCCGCCTGCGCCCTGAGGCAAACAGAACGAGACAATCCGTCCGCCTCCGATCGGGCTGCAGTCGAAGTGCAAACGAGAGCGAGTGCATGCCAACCGGTTACTTCACCTCCGTTGTGTCGCGTTTCGGAAGAACCCAGTCGGGGCGCACGAAATGGCACGTGTAACCATTCGGAGTTCGCTGCAGGTAGTCCTGGTGCTCGGGTTCGGCATCCCAAAAGGGACCAGCGGACTCCACTTCGGTGACCACTTTCCCAGGCCACAGTCCGGACGCATTGACGTCTTCGATCGTATCCAGTGCGACCTGCTTCTGTTCCTCAGTGGTATAGTAAATCGCTGAGCGGTACGCCGTACCAAGATCGTTACCCTGTCGATTGGCGGTTGTTGGGTCGTGAATCTGAAAGAAAAACTCCAGCAGCGTCCGGTAGTTTGTACTTTCCGGATCAAACGTAATTTCAATCCCTTCCGCATGCGATCCGTGGTTGCGATAGGTCGCATTGGGAACGTCGCCGCCGGTGTAGCCGACTCGCGTGGAAATGATGCCGGGCATCTTGCGAATCAAATCCTGCATGCCCCAAAAACACCCGCCTGCCAATATTGCTTTCTCAGTCATTTTACTGCCCCCACTTAAGACTTCCGTTGAATTGGGTTCCACAGACTCTTCACTCACGACAGACTCGTCGGATTCCGTATGGACGCTGTTCACCGTTTCTGACTCTGCTGAATTATTATGGTCGGTATTTTGGCAGCCAACCACCACAAGAACTCCGACGCCATCATCAACACACACCACCACCACCAA
>CALFOL010000886.1 GCA_937919915.1 uncultured Planctomycetaceae bacterium | reverse complement strand
AACAATTTAGGATTTGAGGTCCGCGAGGTACGAGCCGGAACTCAAATCCTTGTTCATGGGAGACGCGGAGTGGCGGCGACCTCAGGGGATCAGGTCGGTAGTGCGTTTGTTCGAGACGGCTCGTTTCCGTAGACGCTCGGCACGCGATCTGGCGAGCTCACTCAGCGGCGGCATGACACCGAAGCCCCGAACGTCACTCGGCACACCTGCGGATGCTTCGAAAAGATGGCCGCGACTCGGCCACGGAATGCTCTGAAACAGCCGGAAATTCCACTCGGCGCGCAACGGTAGCGGGACGCGGCGAAACGCGACTCTTTTGTAACGGAAAAGTGTCGAACAATCAGCGCGCATTACGGTGGAGCTCGTGAGCGGACAGCGGGGCGATCTGCAGGTGGGAAAAAGCCAACACTCAGCATCGGACCGCCGCACAACGAACACTGCATCGGAAGTCCTGCCGGTGAAACGATGGCCTGACTGCACGCCAGATAGTGCACTTCGTTCAACGACACAGCGATCAGCAGTCGCAGTTCCTCAACACTGCGACGGCTGCGAGCATTCAAAAATCCGTAGTGACGAACTCGGTGCAAACCACTCGGACGCACGTGCTGCAGCCAGCGGCGAATGAATTCCACCACCGACATCCGTTGCCCCCGATAACGTTTCGTGCCACTCCGTTTCACCTGCAACACCAGCTGCGCTGCCGCCAGCGAACGAGCCGTCGGAACGTCGCATTGCGACACGCGCCAGTTCGCCACACAGCCGCGCGAAACATACGGAGCCAGATACTTCAACGCGTGCTGACCCGTGCCAATCGCGCGACTGTTCACCACGAAACGCCCCCGCCGCGGCAACGCTCTGGAATAGTAATTCAATAGTAATTCAATAGTAAGAACGTTAATGGAAAGTTGATGCTACTCAGGCCGATGGGTCAGCATATCCTCTGCCGGGGCTGATTGGCGCTGATAGGCCCCGGTCAGATTGCCAAAACCAGTCCTGTCAACAATTTTTCGCAGGACGGCCCTTCCGTGCCGTCAAATTGACCTGAAACTGGTTACGCTACATCAGGGCGATTGACGAAACGATGTCACGAAATATCGTCCAGAGTTTCGGCCACTTTGGAGTCACCGGTGATGCCAAAGCCTTGACGACTTTCGCTATCAGTGGCCGCATTATTTCGAAGGTTTGACCGATTATTTCCCTGCAGCGTATTACGCTGACTTGTGGCCGCGGAGGACGCGTTTCGTCCTGCGTGAGCCGGTTCCCGCGATCCAGCACCGTTCACAATAATAAGTAAACTGCTCCAACACACGCAGCAGGTCATCATCAGCAAGAGACTCACACGCAATGAAGATTCTAATAATTGGCGGCGCTGGCATGATTGGTCAAAAGCTGCTGGCACAACTGCTGAAAGATCAACATCTCGGCAACCGCGCGATTGAAGAAATCACGCTGTACGACGTCGTTGCCGGCGCCGTGCCGGACGGCATCAATATTCCGGTTCAGGTCAAAACCGGTGACTTGTCAGATGCAACGCAAGGGCCGGCGCTGGTTGCCGGTCGACCGGATGTCATTTTTCATCTGGCGGCGATCGTATCAGGAGAAGCGGAAGCCGATTTTGCGAAGGGATATCGAATCAACCTGGATGGTTCCCGGTTTCTGTTCGATGCAATCTGTGCCATCGAAGACTACGTCCCGCGAGTCGTCTTTACGAGTTCCATAGCCGTCTTTGGAGCTCCGTTTCCGGAGGCCATCGGTGACGACTTCCACACCACACCGCTGACATCTTACGGTACACAAAAAGCCATTTGTGAACTGCTGCTTAGCGACTTTTCCCGCCGGGGAATGCTGGACGGAATCGGGATTCGCCTTCCGACTATCTGCGTGCGGCCTGGCAAGCCGAACAAAGCCGCGTCCGGTTTCTTTTCGAACATTATCCGCGAACCACTTTCTGGCCATGAAGCGATTCTGCCAGTCACTGAAGACGTCCGTCACTGGCATGCGTCTCCGCGGTCTGCCGTGGGTTTTCTATTGCACGCGGCGACAATTGACGCTTCAGTTGTTGGACCACGCCGCAACCTGACAATGCCCGGCATCTCCGTCACTGTCGGAGAACAGATCGCTGCACTGCGAAGCATCGCCGGAGCTGCGGTTGTGGGCAGAATTGTTGTGAAACACGATCAGCAGATTATCAGAATGGTGCAGGGCTGGCCGCAGAACTTCGCCGCTGATCGAGCAACAAAGCTCGGCTTTAGCGCAGAGTCGTCGTTCGAAGAGATCATCCGCGTACACGTTGATGAAGAGCTGCACGGAGTGATTGCCAGGACATAGTGCGTTGGTAGCTGCTGGGTTCGCCAGAACGCGGACGCTGTAACAGAACCGCTGTCTGGTGAACGCACCTACGAGGAACACGAAAACCGGGCTCGTCTAGTATTCACCGATGACGTAACCGTCAGCTTTGTTTAACAGATTCTGCCACACGTAATTGCCGTTCGTGCCATTTTGATCGCGTTGAATGTTCTCACTGACAAAACGCACGGAACCGTCAGCCAGCAGGAACTGAGCTCCACTGGAATGACGGCTGGAGAATGAACGGGCGCAGATCGGGACCACCGGGCTCACGGTATTGTCAGGACCAGTTTGGTTCATTCCAAACAACCCTTTGGCCATCGTCGTCCGTTGTGCATGAACCCCCGAATTTGATGTTACGCCATAAATCGTAGCCGCATTGCATTGATCCTTCCCGGCGGCACCTGGCAACTGAAGTTCCCATGCACGTTCCCCGACCATGATCGTGTTACTGGTTCCGTCAGAGTAATCTCGGAACTTCACATGGCTGTTGCGACCGAAGGAACCGTCCATCAATCCGTCATACGTCCAGTCGCCACCGCCGTTGGCCGCCACGTAATTTGACGTCGCTGTTGCCTGCTGAGTGCCTGCCGAAGACAGCAAGGTATTGCGAATGTTGAGGCCAGGCCCTGTGTCCGAAGGGCAGCGAAACATGGACAACGGTGTGGCCATCAGCCGTTGGTGAGTCACGCTGTCCAATGCAACAGACAGATGAATCGTGCCCACTTCCAGCTGACGGTACATGTTCTCCTGTTCCATGGCGGGCAACAGGTAAACACTCCAGCCCCAGTTTGCAGCGGCACTCAGATTCTGGTCCACCCAGCCAGGCGCAAATCCAGTGTGGCTGTCATGATAGTTGTGCAGTGCCAGACCCAGTTGCTTGAGGTTGTTCTTACACTGAGTCCTGCGAGCTGCCTCACGCGCCTGCTGAACCGCCGGAAGCAGCAAAGAAATCAGAATGGCGATGATGGCAATCACCACCAGCAGCTCGATCAATGTGAATGCTCGACGATGACGGATTGGAGTCAAACTTCTCATCTGGAATCTCTCGCGTGAAAACTTCGAATTAATACTCGCCGCACCCAGGCAAAGGATACCACGCTGTCAGCGTATTGTAGCGCCCTCACCATGAGGAATGAGGCGACAGTTTGGCAAATAGCGGCCGACACCGCATTTTTCCTGTTCAGCGTACCCGAGTGCGGCCTATTCACCCAGTAACGGATTTTTCTTCGGCGTCACCGGGTACCAAACCTGGATTTCCTCGGAAGAATCAATTTTCCAGGCCAAATTGAGCCGCTGTTCAGCAATTTTCGTCTGTCGCATCCCTGGAAACTCAACGCCACTGGGTCATTTTCCCGCACGACTGCCTACACGCCCTCAAACAATCGACTACCAACGCGAACAATGGTGGCGCCTTCTTCGACAGCCACTTCGAAGTCGCCGCTCATGCCCATCGACAATTCAGGCAAGGTCATCCCATGGGCCATTGCGGCCGCAGATGACGCCATCTCCTCTCGCAGAGCAAAGAGGTTTCGAAAAGTACTGCGTGCTGCTTCCGGGTCTTCGCACGCTGGAGCCATCGTCATAAAACCGACGATGTCGACGCATTGCTGACACTCCACAACGCGGTCCCAGGCATTCAGCAGTTCGTCTTTCTCAAACCCGGATTTCGATAGTTCGCCAGACACGTTGACCTGCAACAAAACCCGCGGCCGAACCTGTAACTGCTGCCCTATGTTAGCGAGGCTCTGCAGCAGGCTGAGCGAGTCGACGGAGTGAATCAACGCCGAATGCTGTACCGCGAGCTTCGCTTTGTTGCGCTGCAACTGGCCGATGAGGTGCCAGTTCGCATCCGGAAATAGTTTTTGTCGTTCAGCCAGTTGCTGTGGTCGATTTTCGCCAAACGTTGTGTGGCAGGCAGCCAATGCCATGACCCATTCCCATTCGGCATATTTGGTCACAGCGACCAATTGGACGTCCGCCGCTGTTCGCCCTGCGCGCAGGCACGCATTGTTGATGGCCTGTTGGACGTTGCTCAGATTTTTTTTGATGGTTTCGCTAATCACTTGGCTCCGGCGGCCGCCCGCCCCGCAGTAGGTCCTGGTGTTCTTCCAGTTGTTGCCACTGGCCTTCGTGTGCGAGTTTTGCCTGAGCAGGCCACGTTTCCGGGTCGTGCATCCGAAATCGAGGACCTGCGGACTCCAGGATCTTTTTCAGGCGACTGGTGTCGGCCTGACTGAGCAGCGCCCAGGTCGTAATGCCATCTGCCTGGAACAGCTCTTCGGTTTTGGGACCGATGCTGTCGATGATTTTCAGGTCATCCTGCAGCGGTAGTGTTTTGCCACGGAATCTTGCGATGACGGGATTTTTGACACTGGTCACATCCTGATCCGTTAACGGCTTCTGGCCCCCTTGACTCTGCGACATCAGTGGACGGATCGGTGACAGTGCCGCGGCGGACGACGCGGCTGAAATCACAGCCTCATCCGCTGCCGCTTGCCGCCGAATTTGATCAAAGATGGGTGTCGCGCCATCCGCTGCCAAAGCCCGATCGCCAGAGTCCATAGCCTGCCGTCTTACCTGGTCGAACGGCGTGTTGCGGGACGCTGACCGACTTCCGCCTGCCCCACTTGAGTTGGACTGAGTGGCAGGTCCGCTTCCATCGTTTGCTGTTTTCGGAGCCTCTGACACGCCAGAGGATATGAGCGGTGCGACGGTGCTGGCCGCACTCCCTGAAGCACCCGCCAGGCCGCTGTTAGCCACAAAGCCGGTCGATGCATCGCCTCCTGTCAGCTGCCGTTCTCCCGCGGCGCTTGCTGATGACTTCGCGGGACTTGCGGCCGCGGCGGACACAGATTGTCCTGACGGCGACAGAGACTTAACTGCTCCACCAGCCTGGGCGCGGATCTGGTCCAGCGGACTCCCCGTCGCTGCAGCGGCTTTCGGGATTGCAGACGTCCCGGCACCGCTACCGCCACCGCTTGATTGATTGGTCGCCTCTTCTGGTGACTGGCTGTCAGTCGCGGTCTTAGCGGCGGACTTCTTTGTGCCAGCTGCTTGAGATCGAATCTGATCCAGAGGATTTCCACTAACGGAAGTTGCTGCCGGCTTCGATCCAGCTGAGCCAGCAGCGCTACTTGCCTGAGACCGGATCTTGTCGAGCGGGCTGCCTCCGGTCGCTGGCTGAATGGCAGCGCCAGTCAATCCGGCAGCGGACCCGCCCGCGGCCGCAGCTGATTGTGCTCGAATTTTGTCCAGAGGACTGACGGATGGCTTGCTTGCTGGGGCACTATTGCCGCTCTGCTGACGAATCTTGTCGAGGGCACTTCCGCCGGTCGTTGTGACTTTCGCAGACGCCGCTTTTTTCGGTGTCGCACTTGCTCCGGCCCCTGCTGACTCTGCCGATTTTCCATGTGCCTCGGGCTTTTCCGATTTTTGCGTCGACTGCAGAGCCTCTTTGTCGACCACAACCACAAACCGGGGATCAACATCGTACCAACTGATATCGGCCGGCGTATCGAATTGAATCAACAGACGGCAATTCATGTTCACCGTCTTCACCTGGCCAACCAGCTTGTCAAACCGCCGCAATTCCGGGATCCCCTTCTGGACCCTGACATACTTGTCAGTCCACTCACGCTTGAGTTGTTCGGCCTGCTGAATTGACATCGAAGACGAAATCCTGAGTTGAAATCACGGACAGGCGACATGCATTCATGTCGCGATTCGCTGACCATTATCAACACATGAACCAGAATTACAAATCCGATCATTCGCTGGGCCAGTTTCCGGGACTGACGTTCGCCTCAGCAGCTTGCCAGATCAGAATCTGACCGTAAACTGCGGGGCTTGAATGCGTTATCCAGCATTTCCACAACCACATCAAGTCCTGCTGCACTGGAAGTTCCCATGCCGAATCCTGTTTCTCGCCGCTCATTTCTCGGATCTTCCGCCGGACTGCTGGTCGCGGGCATCGCCAGCCACGCGACAGCTGCCACCGCGGGCAAAACCTACAGGATTTCGCTGGCACAATGGTCACTGCACAAAATGCTGAAGGCCGGAGAACTGGACAATCTGGACTTCGCGGCCACTGCAAAAACTGAATTTGGGATCGAAGGCATCGAGTACGTCAATCAGTTCTTCAAAAACAAAGCTCAGGACAAATCGTACCTCGCAGAAATGAACAAACGTGCCGCTGACAACGGAGTGACACAGTTGCTGATCATGGTCGATGGCGAAGGGCAACTGGGCGATGCAAACCTGGCGAAACGAGCCATCGCCGTCGAGAACCACTACCGGTGGGTGGAAGCCGCCAAAGAACTCGGCTGTCATTCAATCCGCGTCAACGCGGGCAGCAGCGGAACTTACGAAGACCAGGTTCACCGTGCCGCAGACGGGCTGCGAGCGCTGTCCGAGTTCGGTGACAAACACGGCATCAATGTGATTGTTGAAAATCACGGTGGGCTTTCATCAAACGGCTCATGGTTGTCGACCGTGATGAGAAAGGTTGACCACAAACGCTGTGGTACGCTGCCTGACTTCGGCAACTTCGGAATCGATAAGAAAAAGGGCGAATGGTACGACCGCTACAAAGGCACGCAGGAACTGCTGCCCTTTGCGAAAGCATTGAGTGCCAAGACCTATGACTTCGACGAAGCTCGCCCAATGGTCACTGTTGATACGCGCTGGGGCAAAGAAACCGATTACGAAAAGATGATGAAGATCGTGGCAGAATCGGACTACGATGGCTGGATCGGCATCGAATACGAAGGCAGCACTCTGGACGAATTCGCCGGTATCAAAGCCAGCAAAACGCTGCTGGAGAACGCCATCGCCAAACTCAGCAAGTAGCGCGATACCCGGCGCCGCAGCAGTCCCGTAAACTTTCGCTACCGATTGAATCGTATGCCCAGACGAATTTATCTCGACAATAACGCGACAACTCTGATCCTGCCGGAAGTTGCCGAGGTCATGGCGTCGGCATGGCAGACGGCCTTTGCGAATCCTGGCAGTCAACATAGTTTTGGCCGAGATGCTCGGCCAGTGCTGGACAACAGCCGAGATACCGTGGCACGCATTCTGGGTGCC
Organism: uncultured Planctomycetaceae bacterium; assembly: GCA_937919915.1. Lineage (GTDB taxonomy): Bacteria > Planctomycetota > Planctomycetia > Planctomycetales > Planctomycetaceae > Fuerstiella. Next base: position 958 of record CALFOL010000886.1, on the reverse strand, counting down.
GACTCCAGCGAAGTGATCTTCACCAGCGGTGGTACCGAATCCATCAACGCCGCAATCTACGGTTTAACATTGGGCCGAAGCGGAGCCATTGCGCTGACCGCAGGCGAACATCCCGCCACAACCGCGGCCTGCGAACGAGCCCGACAGAACGGCATGAAGCTGACCAATATTGAGGTCGATTCCGCAGGCCGATTGCAATCTGAGCAACTCGCCGCTTTGCCGTGGAACGACCTGAAGCTGGTTTGTGTCATTCTGGCTCACAACGAAACCGGCGTGATTCAGGACCTGACTCTGCTTTCTGACTTATGCGAACAGCATCGGGTTCCATTGCTGATTGATGCTGTCCAGGCGGTCGGAAAGATCTCAGTCAACTTCCGCGAGCTCAGGGCCACGGCTCTGGCTTTTGGGGCTCATAAATTTCACGGCCCACGCGGAATTGGCGGATTGCTGCTGCGACGCGGCGTTCAGCTGCCTCCATTTCTGGACGGTGGCCACCAGGAGTCCGGTCGTCGCGCGGGTACAGAAGCGGTCCCTCTGATTGCTGGCATGGCGAAAGCACTGGAAGTGTTCGACAGCAGCCAGACGGAACGCACGAACTACGTCGGTCAACTTCGCGACCAGCTGCAGCACGCGTTGCTGAAAAGCTGTGCTCCGGCAATCGTCCATGGCGCAGACGCACCGCGTCTACCCAACACACTCAGCATCGCATTCCCGGGCGTTGAAGGAGAACCGATGCTGGTCAATCTGGACCTGGAAGGTATCGCCTGTTCATTGGGAAGTACGTGTGCCAGCGGATCCGCCGAACCTGCTCCGGCACTACTGGCCATGGGCTGTCCGCCGGACATCTGCACGAGTTCCGTGCGGTTCACGGTGAGTCACCAGAACTCCGTAGAAGAAATTCCCGAAGCGGCACAGCGAATCGCCGCTGTGGTTCAGCGGTTGAGAAATTCCTGACGTA